>NZ_BAAILP010000099.1:0-15240 GCF_054589055.1 Novosphingobium sp. 11B
TCCTGCAAGCGGGAGGGAAGAATGTTAAGTGCGGCCTCGCTCCTCCCTCCCGCTTGCAGGAGGGGCCGGGTTTGGGCTTTCCTAACGCCGATCCCTCGGCCGCTGGGTGATGATGTGTTCGCGTGCCGCACGCACGTCGCCGCCTTCGTACTGCACGGTCAGGCGTTCCTTGTCGCTCTTGCGGTACATCTGTTCGGCGCGGTCGATGTCGCCGAGCGCCACATCCAGCCCCTTGAGCGCCTTGCGCGCCAGCACCACCGCCGATTCCATCACCTCGCGCGCCATCGAGGCGATCGGCGCGTCCTTCAGCCGCACCAGCGCGCGGCGGTCGAACACGCGGGCGTGGACTTGCGCATTGGGGAACGCCTGGTGGACGGCCTGCAGGAACGGTTCGGTCAACTGGTCGCCGTCGATGCAGAAGACGATCAGTTCGGCCTCCGCCGCGCCCGCCTGGCGCAGCATGTCGATGCGGGTGCCGTCACCGAACCAGACTTGCGCGCCGAAGTCCCGCGCGATGTCGATCATCTCGATGTCGGTGTCGATCATCGTTACCGGAATGTCGGCGGCGATCAGCATCTGCGCCACCGTCTGCCCGAAGCGGCCATAACCCACGACGATCGCGTTGGCGCCGTCTTCGTGCGGGCCCTCGCGGACTTCTTTCTTGCCCTCGGGCCGTTCGCGGATGCCGCGCGTCGCCATCATCAGGAACGGCGTGGTGACCATGGAGAGAGTGACGATGGCGCTGAACAGGCTGGTTGCCTGCGCATCCACCAGCATCGCATTGCTGGCCTGCGCGAACAGGACGAAGGCGAACTCGCCTCCCTGGCTCAGCAGCAGGCCGAGCGCCAGCGCGCTGCGCCACTCCATGCGGAAGGCGAGGCCGAGCAGAAAGATGATCCCGCCCTTCACCACGATCAGCGCCAGTGCCATCGCCATGACGAACAAGGGGCGTTCGGCGATGGCCGAGAGGTCCAGCATCATGCCCACCGACATGAAGAACAGGCCGAGCAGGATCGCGCGGAACGGTTCGACGTCGGCCTCGAGTTCGTGGCGATAGGGCGAATCCGCCAGCATGACGCCGGCGATGAAGGCGCCAAGCGCGGTCGAAAGGCCGAGCGCCTGCATCAGCGCGCCCGAGGCCATGACCGTGAACAGCGCGGCGAAGACGAACATTTCGCGCTCGCCGAGGTTGCCGATCAGGCCGAACAGCGGCCGGATGACGAAGCGCCCCGCGAGGATCAGGCCGACGATGGCGGCGACCGTCTCCAGCCCCAGCACCCATCCCGGCGGGCCGGAAGGCAGCGCCGGATTGCGGTTCATTGCCGCGATGATGGTGATCAGCGGGATGATCGACAGGTCCTGGAACAACAGGATCGCGAAGGATCGCTCGCCGAACGGGGTGTGCAGGCGCCCGGCGCTCTGCAGCATCGGCAGCACCTGCGCGGTGGACGACAGCCCCAGCGGCAGACCCAGCGCCAGCGAGGCCTGCAGGCTGAAGCCGGTGAAGAAATAGATGACGGCCGAAACCGCCAGCCCGCACAGCACCACCTGCAGCAAGCCCAGCCCGAAGATCTCGTGCCGCATCTTCCACAGGCGCGCTGGCGCAAGTTCAAGGCCGACGATGAACAGCAGCAGGGTGATGCCGAGTTCGGCGATCCCCATCTTGCTCTCCGGGTCGCCGACGAGGTTCAGGACGTAGGGGCCGAGCACCGCTCCGGTGGTGAGAAAGCCCAGCGTCGCACCGATTCCCAGCCGCCGGAACAGCAGCACGAAGCCGAGCGCGGTTCCCAGCAGGAAAAATCCGTCGCGCAGCAGGAATGCCTGGGCATGTTCTTCCATCGGGGCCTTTCGAGGGTATTGCGTGGGGGAGGCGCGACCGTCTTAGCGGCGGCGTACGCCGGGGCCAACCATACAATGGTGGGGATGTTGTCGCATCAGGTAGGTGCCGTCGGCGGGGGCTTCGACAAGCTCAGCCTGAGCGGGATTGGGAGTACGATGCCATTTGATCAAACCAATCCCTCGTCATTGCGAGCGCAGCGAAGCAATGACGAAGCAGAGAAAGTCTCAATCTTTGGAAAGCATGCTCTGAAATCCGCTCAGGCTGAGCCTGTCGAAGCCCCCGCCCTCCAGAACCACGCCCGCGTCGCAGTTACCGCGGCAATATGCCCTGACACACGTAGCGGATGACCAAGCCGTCCTCGTTGTCCCAGCGCACCCGCTGCGTCGCGCCCGGCGTCGCCGAGCCGCCAAGCGGCGCGCCGCCCGGATTGAGCACCTGCCATTGCTCCACCCGCGTGGTTCCTGCGGTGCAGTTCACGCTGCGCAGCATGAACTGCATGGTGCCGCGCGGCATCTGGCCTTGTGCCTTGGTCAGTACGTCCAGTTCGCGGAAGGTGCGGCCGAGACCGCCCGCCCTCATGCTCGCCGTGTCGATGCGGACGCTGCGGCCCACGGCGGTCTCGACCTCCTGCTTGAACACGCGCACCCAGTTGCCCGAGGTCGCGGTGAGCGTCGATGTCGCCGCGACGGAAACCACGGGGGCACCGGCCAGCACCAGCGCGACGAGGAGCCTCAAAGCGGGCTCCCGTTCTCGTCGCGGTAGATGTCGCGGCGGCCGACGTGGTTGGCGGGGCCGACATAGCCGTCCTGCTCCATGCGCTCGACCCATTTGGCGGCGGTGTTGTAGCCCACGCCCATCTGGCGCTGCAGCCACGAAACCGAGACCTTCTGGTTCTCGAACACCAGCTGGCAAACCTGGCGGTACTTGCGCTCGTCGGGCTGGTCCGAGGCCGTCGCGTCGAGGTCGTCGAAACCGAAGCTGCCTTCCTCGGGCTCGTTGGTGACGGCGTCCACGTAGTCCGGCTTGCCCTGCGAGCGCCAGTACGTGGCGACCTGCTCGACTTCCTCGTCCGAGACGAAGGGACCGTGGACGCGCTTGATGGGGTCGGAGCTGGGCTTGTAGAGCATGTCGCCCTTGCCCAGCAGCTGCTCCGCGCCCTGTTCGCCAAGGATGGTGCGGCTGTCGATGCGGCTGGTCACGGCGAAGGACACGCGGGTCGGCAGGTTGGCCTTGATGACGCCGGTGATGACGTCGACCGATGGACGCTGCGTCGCCATGATCAGGTGGATGCCCGCCGCGCGGCTCTTCTGGGAGAGACGCTGGATGAGAACTTCGATTTCCTTGCCGACGGTGACCATGAGGTCGGCGAGTTCGTCGACAATCAGGACGATCTGCGGCAGCGCCTCATAGTCGAGCTGGCGGTCCTCGTAGAGTTCCTCGCCCGTCTCGGGGTCGAAGCCGATCTGGATTCGGCGGCCCAGCGGCTTGCCCTTGGCGGCGGCGGTGCGGACCTTCTCGTTGAAGCTGGCGAGGTTGCGGACCGAAATCTCGCTCATCTGGCGATAGCGGCGCTCCATTTCCTCGACCGCCCACTTGAGCGCGCGGATCGCCTTGGGCGGTTCGGTGACCACGGGCGAGAGCAGGTGCGGGATGTCGTCGTAGCTCTTGAGTTCGAGAACCTTGGGATCGACGAGGATCAGGCGACACTGCGCAGGCGTCAGGCGGTACAGCAGCGACAGCAGAATGGCGTTGAGACCGACGGACTTGCCCGAACCCGTCGTACCGGCGACGAGCAGGTGCGGCATCGTCGCCAGATCGGCGACGACCGGTTCGCCGGCGATGTCCTTGCCCAGGATGATCGGCAGCATGCCCTTGTGGTGGGCAAAGGCTTCGGACGCGACCATCTCCTTGAAGGAGACCATCTGGCGGTTGGCGTTGGGCAGTTCGATGCCCATGACCGTGCGGCCGGGGATCGAGGACACGCGGGCCGAGATCGCCGACATGTTGCGGGCGATGTCGTCCGCCAGACCGATGACGCGGCTGGCCTTGATACCGGGCGCCGGTTCCAGTTCGTACATCGTGACGACCGGGCCGGTGCGCACGGCGGTGATCTCGCCCTTGACGTTGAAGTCGTCGAGCACCGTTTCCAGCAGGCGCGCGTTGCGTTCCAGGCTGAGCTTGTCAATCTTGGGCTGCGAATTGGGCGCGGGGTCGGCCAGCAGGTCCAGCGAGGGCAGTTCGTACTTGTCGAACATGTCCTTCTGGCGGCTGTCCGAGCCGAACTGCGCGGGGATCGGCGCCGCCTTGGGGGCGCTGATCTCGGGCGCCTTGCGGGCAGGCGCAGAGGCGGCTGCGGGCATTTCGGCGGCGCGCAGCGGGGCTTCGGCCTTCTCCGGCTGTTCTGCGCGCTCGGCCCTGGGTTGCTTTTCCTTGCCCGGCTTGAACGGCAGGTCTTCGGCGGACGGGAGGCTGATCGGCAGACGGCCGATGCGGCCCGGCAAGGTCAGCAGGCGCGCCCAGTCGAAGGCGAAGACGCGGCCCGCCAGCACGAGGCCGAGGCCAAGGCAGATCACGGCCAGAGCGAACTTGATCCCACCATGCGCCGCCTCGGGCGCGAGGCCCGCCAGCGCGGTGATCGCCTTGGCGCCCAGCAGCCCGGAAATGCCGCCCATCGAGGCGGGCAGGGTGCCGCCCGGCTTGGTGAACCACAGCGAGAGAACCGTGGCGATCAGCAGCATCGACAGAGCCAGCACCCCGACCGGCACCCACCAGCGCTGGTCGGTATGCTCGACCTCGCCGTCGTCCTCCTCGACCAGCAACCACAACTTGCGGCCGAAGACGTAGAGCAGCGGCACGAACAGCGCGGAAACCGGCCCGAACAGGAACAGCGCGCGCTCGGCGGTCCAGGCGCCGGTCACACCCATCCAGTTCTGCACGTCGCCGCCCGCGGCGGTGGAGGTGGAGGGGTCGGTCTGGTGGTAGCTCACCAGCGCGAGGGCGAGGAACACCATGCCCGCAAAGAGCACCAGCGCGCCGGACAGCTCTCCGGCACGGCGCAGCGAGCGCTTGAGTACGGCGCGCCAGTCCGGCTTGGCGATACGCCGACCGGGCGCGATGGGGCGGGTGGCCATTAAAATTTCCCTCGGGGTTTCCGGGGGCGATTATGCGTTCGCGGGGGACTCCGCGTCAAGAATGGACCGGGAACAGGGCTGTGGAGGCCGGTGAGCCGCATCGTCGCCGGGACCGGTGGCTGTCTTCAGGTGTGAGCCATCAGCCGGGCACGCTGACGTGAGGTGGGCGGTTCATGGCCAGCGGTCCCGGATCAAGTCCGGGACGACGGGATCAACCGCCTCTCACTTCAATTCACCGGCTCACGCGCCTCGAACGCTACGCCCGGCAGGTCGGGCGACAGGCGCCAGTCGGCCAGCATGTCGCGCCAGGCATCCCAGCCGGGCAGATAGCCCTTGAACAAGGCCCACTTCAGTTCCTTGTCGCCCTCGTTGTTGAAGTAGCTGGGCGTACACCCTTGCTGGAACTCGGACATGTCGACCTCGTTGGCGCGGCAGTGCGCGACGTAGCCGGCGACGCCCTCGGCGGTGGCGCAGAACTTGTCGGCACCGCGCCGCACGGTTTCGCCGATCATGAAGGCGAGGTGCTCGGCCTGACGCCCGAACTGCTCGGTGGTGCTCGAATTCGTCGCACCCTGGATGTAGCCCATGTAGAACATGCCGGGGAACTTGTCGGTGGTGACGCCGTGGAGAGTGGCGGGGCCGTTCTCCCAGTGGTCGTAGATCGACAACCCGTTCTCGCCCTCGACGGTGGCGATGCCCCAGCGGCGTTTCAGGTCCGACGTCACCTCGAAGCCGGAGGCGAAGATCATCAGGTCGACTTCGTACTCCACGCCGTCGGCGACAAAGCCCTTCTCGGTCATGCGCTCCACGCCCTGCGTGGCGGAAACGTCGATGAGCTTGACGTTGGGCTGGTTGAAGGTGGGGTAGTAGTCATTGTTAGACAGTGGCCGCTTACACATGAAGCGGAACCACGGCTTGAGGCTTTCAGCGGTTTCCTTGTCCTCGACGATCGCATCGACGCGGCGGCGCAGGCGTTCCATGACCTGATAGTCCACCACGTCGCGCCGGGCCATGATCTCGCCGATATCGAGTTGCGGGAAGCCGTCCGCTTCCAGCTCGAGGTTCAGGTTGCGGCTGATCTCGGTCCAGATGTCGCAGATCTGGTCGGGCTCGCCGGGCAGGAAGAACGCTTGCGCGCCCCGATGGAAGTTCGCCATGCGCTCCTGCTGCCAGCCGGGCTGGAGCGAGGCTGCCCAGTCGGGATCGGTCGGCGGATTGGGCCGCTCGTCGATGTTGGAAGGCGTGCGCTGGAGCACGTAGAGCTGCTTTGCATACTTGCCCAAGTACGGCACCGCCTGGACCGAGGTGGCGCCGGTGCCGACGATGGCGACGCGCTTGTCACGCAGTTTTTCCAGCTCGGGTGCGGTCCACGATCCGCCGCTGTAGTCGTGCTCCCAGCGGCTGGTGTGGAACATCTTGCCCTTGAAGTCGTGGATGCCGGGGATGCCGGGCAGCTTGGGCATGTTCATCACGCCGCCCGCCATGACCACGAAGCGCGCGCGGATGTCGTCGCCGCGATTGGTCCTGACGTGCCAGCGCTTGATGGATTCGTCCCAGACGATCCCTTCCACCAGCGTGTGGAACAGCGCCTTGTCGGCCAGCTCGAAATCCTCGGCCATCTTCTGGCAATAGGCCTGGATTTCCCAGCCGTCGGAGAACTTCTTCGACGGCATGTAGCCCGTCTCTTCGAGCAACGGCAGGTAGCAGTAGGCGTCGTTGTCGCACTGCACGCCGGGATAGCGGTTCCAGTACCATACGCCGCCGAAACCGCCCGCATGGTCGATGTTGCGCACGTTGGTCACGCCCTGCTTGCGCAAGTGATAGCCCGCAAGGATGCCCGAGAACCCGGCGCCCAGGATCGCCACGTCGATGTCCTCGACCAGCGGCGCGCGCTCGGCAACGGGCGTGAAGGGATCATGGGCATAGTTGTCCGAGAAGTCCCCGGTCGGGCGCACGTACTGCTCGCCGCCCTCGCGGCGCAGGCGCTTGTCACGCTCGGCGAGGTACTTCGCCTTGAGCGCCGGAATGTCGAGTTCGTCCGGCGCGGGCACGTCGGTTTTTAGGCAGGTCATGTCCAATCCCACTTCGTTCGAGGGCGCTGATCTGTGAGTGGCGGTGGCTCGCACGGCAGTATAAGTCAACAGTGGTGTTGATTATTGCGCCTCGGCGATTTCGGAACGCGCCATGGCGAAGCTGTAGCCGAGGTGTTCGATGTATCCGTGCAGGCCGAGATCGAGCAGGCCGTCCTTGTCGTGCCATGCCTCGGTCGCGCTGCCGACGTCCTCGATCGTCCAGTGCGGGCGGTAGGTGCCGACGGTCTCGGCGATGAACATGCGCGAGATGCGACCCGCCATCGAAGACACCATCTCCCCCGAGACCGAGCAGCTTTCATGGCACAGCCAGCCCACCACCGGGGCGACCAGTTCCGGTCCCATCGGCGGATACTGCGAGATGTCGAGGCCGTCGGCCATGCGGGTGACTGCGCCGGGAGCGATGATGTTGCACTTCACCCCGTGCGCCTCGCCCTCCAGCGCGGCGATGTTGTTGAGGCCGATCATGCCCGACTTCGAAACGCCGTAGTTGACGCAGTTGACGTTGCCGTAGGCGCCGCCGATCGAGCTGGTCAGCACGATGCGCCCGTAGCCCGCGTCGCACATCGGTCCGAACGCCGCCTGCACGACGTGGAAGGCGCCGAGCAGGTGGACGTCCACCACCGCGCGGAAGTCCTCGTAGGGGATGTCGCGGATCGATCCGTAGCGGACGTTGCCCGCATTGTGGATCAGCACGTCGATGCGGCCCCAGGTGTCGAGCGCGGCCTGGACGATGGCGCGGCCGCCTTCCGGCGTAGCGACGGTATCGGCGTTGGCGATCGCGTCGCCGCCCGCCGCGACGATCTCATCCACCACGCTTTGCGCGACGCTTGTATCCGGTCCATCCCCGCGGATCGCTCCGCCCAGATCGTTGACGACGACCTTGCAGCCGCGCTCGGCGAGCAGCAGGGCATAGGAGCGGCCGAGGCCACGGCCACCGCCAGTGACTACCGCGACGCGGCCGTCGAAACGCAGTTCAGGGGTAGGCATGGGGACTGTCCTCTCTCGGGGCGAGCGCGTCCGCCGGGAAAACCGGCGGCGTTCGGGGCTCGGCGTTCCGGTCGGGGCGCGTCTCAATGGGTTATTCGGTCTGGTGGACGAATATCTGCACGCAGCCGCGCTTGGCAACGACGGGCACGTCGCTCAGGCGATGCTGTGTCTGAAGCCTGACGGAGACAGGCACATCGCGTTGCGCGCATTCGCGCCCGCCTATACCGTCCGGCCAAAGATCTGGCAACGCGCCAGAGGAGAGGGATGTATACATGCTGGAAGCCGCTGGCCGTAATGCCAATGCGATAACCGCGAAGCCTGGCGAGGGCTGGGGCCTGCACCGCATGACCCCGGCGAGCCGCCTCAACGGCGCCAACGGCATCCGCGCCGGTGGCGATGGGCGCATCTACGTGGCGCAAGTGGCGGGCAGCAAGGTCAGCGCGATCGACGTCGACAGCGGCGCGATCGAGACGATCAGTGCCAATGGTGGCGGCATCGTCGGCCCGGACGACCTCGCCTTCGACGAGGCGGGCAACCTGTATTGCACCGAGATCACCGAAGGCCGCGTCTCGATGATGACGCCCTCGGGGCAATACCGGGTGATCCACGGCGACATGCCGGTGGCGAACCCGATCACGTACCATCAGGGCCGCCTGATCGCGGGCGAACTGCGCATCGGCGGGCGCATCATGGAACTCGACCGCGACGGCGGCGCACCGCGCGTCATCTTCGAGGGGGTGCCGATGGCCAATGCCTTCGAGGTGGGCCCGGACGGCAAGCTCTACTTCCCGGCTCAGGGCGCGAACGAGATCTGGCGCATCGGCCTCGACGGCGGCGAGCCGGAGGTCGTAGCGAGGGACCTCGGCGTGCCGGATTCGGTGAAGTTCCACCCCGACGGCTCCATCATCTCCACGCAGGTCTATTCGGGGCAAGTGCTCAAGATCGACCCGCGCACCGGCACCAAGACGGTGCTGGCCGACATCGGGCCGGGGCTCGACAACGTGGCCTTCGTGAACGGGCGCACGTTCGTCAGCCACATCAACGGCTCGATCACCGAGATCACCGCGCCGGGGCAGACCCGGCCGCTGGTGGAGAAAGGGCTGCAGTGGCCGCTCGGCCTCGCGGTCGATGCCAACGGGCACGTTTTGGTGGCGGACGGCGGGTTCACCTACCTGCTGCGCCCCGGCGAGCCGTTGCAACTGGCGGGCATGCTGTTCTCGCCCGGCTTCCCCGGCTGGGTGCGCGACGTCGCGGCGAGCGGCCCCGATGAATGGATCGTCACCACCGCCAACGGCGACGTCGCCCGCTGGAACCCGGCGGCGGCGACCAGCGAGGTGCTGACGAGCGGCCACGACCTGCTGATGGGCGTTGCCGTCACCCCCGGCGGCGTCGTCTTCGGCGAGTTCGGCACCGGCAAGGTCCATGCGATCGAGGGCGGCAACGTCGCCGAACTGGCCAGCGGCCTCGACCGGCCGATGGGCGTCGCGGTGTCCGACGCCGGCACCGTCTACGTCGCCGAAAGCGGTGCGGGCCGCGTGGTGAAGCTGGTCGGCGGGCGCAAGGAAGTGGTGCTCGACGGTCTCGCCCGGCCCGAGGGGCTGGCCATCGCGGGCGGCACGCTGTTTGTCGCCGATCCGGGCGGGAATGCGCTTGTCGCCAGTGATCTGGCGGGCGGCGCGCGCGAGGTCGTCGCCAGTGACTTGCCGATGGGCGGGCCGGGCGGGTTGCAGCCGGTACAGCTTGGCGGCGTGGGCGACATGTGCGGGCCGATGAACACATTTACCGGCGTCGCCGTGGCGCCCGACGGCACCGTCTACCTCTCCGCCGATGCCGAGGGCAGCGTCCTCGCCCTTCGCCGTCTCTAAGGGGGCCTTCCGATGCTCAAGCAGATATGCTTCTTCCGCAAGCGCTCGGACATGACCATGGACGAATTCATGGACTACTACGAGAACCAGCACTCGCAGCTGGCGAAGAAGTCCGGCGCCAAGCCCGCGATCCCCAATGCGGTGCGCTATGTGCGCCGCTATCTGGTGCCAGAGAAGAACCCCATCACTGGGCAAATCCACGATCCGGGCTACGACTGCATCATGGAAATCTGGTGGAACAGCCGCGAGGATTTCGAGCGCTCGCAGGCGATCATCGCCTCGCCCGAACGCCTGCCGATGACCAGGGCGGATGAGGAAAAGCTCTTCGCAAGCCACGACAACCCGGTCGTGACCTGCATCGAGTACGATTCGCCGATGGGTCCGAACGGCGAGGCGACGCATGTGGACTTGCGCTATGAGGGGTGACCCCGCTCGTCGTCCCGGACTTGATCCGGGACCAGTGGCTGTCTCTAGCCGCGCGCCATCGGCAAGGCGCCCCCACGCGAGGCTGCGCCTCACGACCGGCCCGCGGTGCCGGGTCGAGCCCGGGACGACGTGAGCATGCACGCCCCCACATCTCCAACCGCTCGCGACGAATGGCGCGCGCATCCGCTGCTGCCGGTGGCGGCGGGACTGGGCTATGCCACCAGCGTCATCCACATCTACGGCATCGGCCCGTTCTACGGCCCTGTCGCGACCGAGTTCGGCTGGAGCCGCACCGAAGTCACCTTCGGCCTGACGCTGGCGACGCTGGTGCAGGCGGTGGGCGGCGTGTTCATCGGCCTCGCGGTCGACCGCTTCGGCCCGCGCCGGTTCGGGGTGATCGGGCTGGTGCTGCTGGGCATCGCCTTCGCCCTGCTAGGCACCGCCGACGGATCGCTGCTCAACTGGTATCTGCTATGGGGTCTGGTCGCGCTGGCGGCACTGCCGGTCCAGGCATCGGTATGGACGAGCGCTGTTGCCTCGCGATTCACGGTATCGCGTGGGATGGCCTTTGCGGTGACCTTGTGTGGAGCCTCCATCGCCGCAGGGGTGTTCCCGCCAATGGCGACCTGGCTGATCAGCGGGCTCGGCTGGCGCGGGGCCTTCCCGGTGCAGGCGGCGATCTGGCTGGGCGCTGCGTTTCCTGTGATCTTCGTTTTCTTCCACGGCCGCTATGACAAAGGCCGCAAGCAGAAGGCACAGGACGCTGCGGCTCGCCCCGCAGACCTGCCCGGCGCCAGCTTGCGCGATGGGATGACCTCCAGCGTCTACCACCGCCTGTTCATCGCCTGTCTGCTGTTCACCTTCACGGTGATCGCGCTGGTGGTTCACTTCACCGCGATTCTCGGCGATGCCGGGGCAAGCCCGATGATGGCCGCCGCGATCGCCTCGTTCGTAGGCTGGTTCTCGCTGGCCGGGCGGCTGGGGACCGGAGCGCTGCTCGACCGGCTCCCCGCCTCGCTGGTGGGCGCGGCGGTGTTTATGCTGCCGGTCCTAGGCTGCCTGCTGCTCCTGCTCGGCGGCGGATCGCTGTGGGCGATGGGTGTGGCCTCGGCGCTGATCGGGCTGACGCTGGGGGCGGAGATCGACGTTGTCGTCTACCTGCTCACCCGGCATTTCGGGCTGCGCAACTTCGGGGGGCTCTATGGCGGGCTGCTGGCGGCGCTGTCGATCGGCACGGCCACCGGGCCGCTCGCCGCCGCGCAGTTCTACGACCGGACCGGCAGTTACGCGGGCTTTCTGTGGCTGGCGCTCGCCTTCATGGCCGCGAGCAGCGTGGCGATCGGCACGCTGCCAAGGGGCAAGGCCGCCTATGCCGCACATTGAAGGAACGCCCGGGCGGTTTGCCCCGCCATGCCGATAATGAGATAACGGCCGCAAACCCGAACAAGCAGGAACGAGGATATCCATGGGCGAAATCGGCAAGATCGTTCAGGCGCCCGAAGAACTGGTCGCGCCGGTCAACGTGCCCGCCGAGGCTTACGTCTCCCCCGAATACGCGCGTGCCGAAGTGGACAAGCTGTGGCGCAAGGTCTGGCTGCAGGCCGGGCGGGTGGAGGACATCCCCGAGGTGGGCGACTTCATCACCTTCGATATCGTCCACGACTCGGTCGTCATCGTGCGTGCTTCGGCGGACGACATTCACGCCTTCCACAACGTCTGCCCGCACAGGGGCCGCAGGCTGGTCGATACGCCTCCCGGCCAACGCAACGCGCGCGGCAATCGCAAAACGTTGATCTGCGGCTATCATGGCTGGACCTTCGGCCTCGACGGCGCAAACTCCTATGTCGAGCATCAGGACGACTGGCAGGGACATCTTTGCGCGGGCCGCGCCGATCTGGGCAAAGTGCGGGTGGAGACGTGGGGCGGCTGGCTGTGGATCACGCTCGACCCCGAGGCGATGCCGCTGGCGGAATACCTTAGTCCGGCCGCGACGATGCTCGATCCTTACGGCCTCCAGAACATGCGCCCGCGCTGGCGCAAGTGGGTGGTGTTCGAATGCAACTGGAAGGTGGCGATGGAGGCCTTCTGCGAGACTTACCACGTCTCCACCACACATCCCGAATTCATGGAGTTTGGCCAGTTCCGGGGCTGGGCGCGCAATCAGGGCCTGCATTCTAACATCGGCTACGAGGCGCCGAAAGGTCAGGAGGAGGACTCCGGCAAACTGCGCCTCGGTGCCGGCGAAGACCCGCGCCTGACCACGGCGGATATGCAGAACTTCACCTGGGCCAATGCCAATACCAACACCACGATGACGCTGGTGGGCGTGGCCAACCGGCTCCGGGACGAGCTGCCCGAAGGCACCCCGGCGGCGGAGGTTTCCAAATACTGGATCCAGACCGCCAAGGCCGAGGACGCGGCGCGCGGCGTCGTCTGGGCGCAGGTCGATCCGCTCCATACCGCACAGGCGGGGACGGCCTGGCAGATTTTCCCGAACTTCCAGATCGGCCATGCGGTCAACAACATGCTGTGCTACCAGGCGCGGCCCTATGGCACCGATCCGGACAAGTGCATTTTCGAGGCGGCCGTTTACGAACTCTGGCCTGAGGGGCAGGCCCCGCAGACCGACTGGGAATACACCGAGCCCGCCGACTGGCCGCCGGTGTTGCAGCAGGACTTTGCCAACATGGCGGCGGTGCAGCAGGGGATGAAGAACGTCGGCTTCCGGGGGGCGCAGCCCAATCCCTACATGGAACGCTCGGTCGCCTCGCTGCACATGAACCTTGCGAAGTTCATGGGGACAGGCGCGCCCAAGACGTACTGAGGTGTAACCCGAGCGGGCTTCGACAAACTCAGGGTGAGCGGGGGGAATCTAAAGCCCTCAACCCGCTCAGGCTGAGCTTGTCGAAGCCCGTGCGCGCGATACGCGGCAAAGGGAGGAAACAGGCCATGCAATTCCCTCTCGTCCACGTCAGCTGGGCGTTGGCCGATAACGCGCAGCGCCCGGCTTGCGACGCCTTCTTCCGCGAGGTGTTCGGCGCGCAGACCGCCTACGAGATTCGCGTCACGCCCGAGACGGAAAAGCTGGGCCTCGACCGCGAGGAATCGCTGCTGATGATCGGCGATACCATGGTCATCCCGATCGCGCCCGCGGGCCGGGGCGCCGAGAAGGGCAACCCGCTGGGCGACATGCTGCGCCGCTCGGCCGCGCCGGGCCGCTGGATCGGGCTGGCGCTCAAGGTCGGTGATCTGGCGCAGGCGGACGCCTGGTTCGCCGCGCGCGGTTTCAAGCGGTTCTACGATCCGGGAATGGAAGCGTACTATTTCCTCGTACCCAAGGGGCAGATGCTGGGGATGCGGCTGGAAATCGTGAAGCAGGACATGCCTAACGATCCGCGCCGTGATCCGGCATGGTTTCCGGCGAAGGACGATCCGCTCGGCATCGAGGGCCTGCAGGCGGTGGGCGTCAGCACGCCCACGCTGGCAGAGGCGCAGGCGCTGTTCGCGGACAAGCTGGGATGCAAGGACCTCGGCGGACGCGATCTTCCCGAAGCGCGCTGCGCAGCTTTTGCCATGGGTGACACTGTGCTGGAAACGCTGGAAGGCGCGCCCGACTCCGCCGCCGCACACCACGCTGCGGAGGTGAAGGGGATCTGCCACCTTGTGTTCAAGCTGCGCGATGCGGCGGCGGCGGCCGCTAGGCTGCGCGGTCAGGGTCTGCCGCTGATCGGTGAGGTGGAAGACCGCTTCGCCATTCATCCCGACGCCGCGCACGGGCGCCTGATTTGGCTGACCGGAGTGACGCCGCCGGGCTATCCCCCGCCCGGCTCGCGGCTCGGAACGGGTATCGCCTTGCCGCGTTGATGGCCGCAGGCGGCAATGGGCCGTCATGACTCGGAGATGAAGGGCGATGAAGTCCGGAAAGTCAGTCTGCCTGATGGCGGCAGCGGTGCTGGGTGCGGGAGTTATGCCGGTCCCGGCCGAGGCCAGCTTCTATTCCGGCGAGGAGCTTCTCAAAGTCTGCACCGCGCAGCGCGGCAGCGCGGCCTATGTCGAGAACACCTACGAATGCATCGCCTACATCACGGGTAGCGTCGATGCCTTCAACACGTATCGTCGCACCATCAGCATGAAGAGCTGCATCCCCGAGGACGTGACAATCGCCCAGCTTCGCAGGGTGACGGTGGCTTATCTGCAGGATAATCCGGGCAAGCGCGAGGAGGCCGGATCGGCACTGGTCTTCGCCGCGACGCGTCAGGCTTGGCCCTGTGCCAAAAAGGCAAGGTAGCGGGCGCGCCGATCGATTTGCTTCGTCCGGGATCAGCCCCCAGTATTCGCGAAGGACTGCAGGCGGATGCGCGGGAACACCTCTTGCAGCGGCTTCACGTCGGGGGTGACGTAAACGTAGCCGCCTTTCTTGCGGAATAGCGGGCTGATCGTCTTCGTGTAGAATGCGATCGGCACGTTGATGCAGCCGAAGGTGATGCGGTTGTCATCGCTGGTGGGAGAGAGCATCCGTTCGCGGCGCTTTTCCTTGGGCTTGCCGGGGCGGGGAATGGGATGAAGCGCCACCGAGGTGGCGTAATCCACCCACAGGACCCGCGTGTTGCCCGCCGCCACGCCGAACCGGGCAAGAAACCTCCCGGCAGGCGTCGTCTTTTCGGCGGGACCGATTTCCGACAGGTTCTTGCTGCCGATACCCGGACTCGCATCGTCTCCCGGCGCTATGCCGAGGAGGACGGGAACCTGCCCGAGCTTCTTGCCCTTCGCGTCGAACAGCAGCAGCGCTGCCGCCTTCTTGTCGACGATCGCGTAGGGCAGGGCGTTGTTATCTCCCGACGCGGCGATCCAGTCGGCGACGCGGGTGGCGTCTTGCGGCTGGATCGCCGGGCTCGGGT
>NZ_BAAILP010000099.1:15361-46074 GCF_054589055.1 Novosphingobium sp. 11B
CGGCCCCGCGGACCGGGAAACCTGTGCCGCCCACGCAGGAGCGGAGCCTGTCAGCGCCGCGCCGGTCAGAAATAGTCCGGCGAGCGCCCTGGAAACCGTGTTCATCGCTGTCAAAGTACTCGAATCAAGCCGGGAAGATCAGGCCATAAAGCTCGGGCAGTCGGCGTCAGTTGCGGGCGCGCTTGCGCTGGGCTTCGGCCATGCGCTGTTCGACGCTGTCGACGCGGGCGCCGAGCTGGTCGATGCGCTGGCTGTTCTGCTGGGCCTGGCCGGATGCGGCCTGCGCTTCGGAGCGGGCGGCCTGCGCGGTGGCGTCGGTCTGCTGCAGCTTGCTGTCGAGCGCATCGACGCGCTGGTTCACGACGGCGACCTGTTCGCGCACGAAACCCTTGGTGGCGCAGCCGCCGAGACCCATGGAACCGGCCAGGATGACCACGGCCGGAGCGATTTTCTTGAAGGTGGGCGACATTGTTTTTCTCCTAACGGTCAACAGACCGGAATCGTCCAAGCCCAGCCTTCGGGGTTCGACAATTCGATTCTGGCCGGTCGTGCTTCCGCTCCGATGAACGGAAATCCGTAGGTTAGCGAACGCCTGAGACGGGAAAAGTTCCAAAAGGACCATTGGAATTTTCGCCGACGAGCTCTCCGTCCCGCACCGTTACATCGTATTTCACGGTGATCGGCATGGGCATCGAGGCACGTCCCTGGAACTTCGCGCGGCCGTCCCTGATCCCCCCGGCGACATCGACAGTGCCTTGTTCCGCCGAGACTTTCCCGGTCACGACGCTGCCTTTGACGATGAGGTCCATGACCGCCTTCTGCGGGCCGATCGGCGACTGGATGATCACGTTCCAGCGCCCTGCGAAGTCCTGCGGTTTTGCATTGCTGATTTTCGAGGCCTTCGCCTTTTCTAGCAGCGCCTTTCGTTCGGCCGGAGCGGCCTGGGCGCGGGCGCGCAGATAGAATCGCAGGGTTTCCAGTTCCGCGTCGGTGAACTGCGGGAAGGGCGGCATGCCGTTCAGCTTGAGCCCGCCTTCCTTGACGATCGTGCGGAAGGTCGCCGCGTCGGTGATGACCGGCGAATAGCGCAAGTCCGGCGCCGCTCCGCCCGCAACCGCATTCCATCCGTGGCATACGATGCACGAACGGGTGCCGAACAGCATCGCCCCAGCCTGTGCCCGCGCGAGGTCTGGGCTGAAGGCGAGATCGGAAACCGGCTCCAGCGGCGGCACCGCGAAAGGCGGGATCGTGTCCTTGCCGTCCAGCGCGAACGTCAGCACGCGGCGCGGCAGGCGGTAGTCGGTGCGATAGGCGGCATTGCCCAGCGTCTGCATGCCTGCGCCTTGCCCGCCCGCGCCGGTGAGCACGGTGACGTACTGCCGTCCGTTCACGCGGTAGGAGATCGGTGCGCCGATGATCGGGCTCTCGGTCTTGTACGACCATAGTGCCTTGCCGGTCTTCGCATCGCGGGCGATGAACTTGCCGTCGATCTGGCCCTGCCACACCAGCCCGCCGGCCGAGGCCATGACCCCGCCCGGCCAGGTTCCGGGCAGGTCGATCCGCCATGCCTCGGTCTGCGTGACCGGGTTCCATGCCTTGAGGTAGCTGCGGTGGCCGCCGGGCAGTTCGACTTCGGGGATGAGCGTAACGCCCATGCCTGCGGCGAGTTCGCCGCCGCCCTTCTGGCCGTCGCCGATCAGGGCGGGCATGTCCATCACCGGCACGTAGACGAGGCCGGTCTGCGGGCTGTAGGCCTGCGGCTGCCAGGAATGCGCGCCGGTCGGCCCCGGCCACATCTCGAACAGCCCGGGCTTGCCGTTGTAACGGATGCCGGGATTTTCGACAGGACGTCCGGTCTTCGCATCGATGCGCTCGGCCCAAGTGACCTTGGCGATCTTCTGCGCGGAGATGAACTGGCCGGTCGCGCGGTCGATCACGTAGAAGAAGCCATTCTTGGGCGCCTGCATCAGCACCTTGCGATCCTTGCCGTCGATCGACAGCGTGGCGAGCGTCATGTCGGACGTCGCCGTGCAGTCCCACTGCTCCGCCGGGCATAGCTGGTAGTGCCACTTATATTCGCCGGTATCGACGTTCACCGCCACCACAGAGGCGAGGAACAGGTTGTCTCCGCCGCCGGGGCTGCGCAGCTTCTGGTTGTAGGGAAAGCCGTTGCCGACGCCGAGATAGACCAGCCGCAGCTGCGCATCATAGGCGAAGGCGTTCCACGCCGTTCCGCCGCCACCGCGCCGGGTGCCGTCGGGGTTCTTCCACCCGCCCGGCCATGTCCCCCGCATGACCTCTTCTGCCTTGCGGTTGGCGGGTGTCACCTCGTCGCCGGGCGTGGTGTAGAAGCGCCACGACAGCTTGCCGGTCTTCGCGTCGTAGGCGCTGACGAAGCCGCGCGCCGGGCTGATGTCGCCGCCGCCGAAGCCGGTAATCACCTTGCCGCCGAATACGCGCGGCGGACCATTGGCATTGCGCGGGGCATTGTCGGGGAAGTCCATCGTCTTCCAGGTCTCCCGGCCGGTCTTCGCATCGAGCGAGACCACATAGCCGTCCGTCGTGACGAGGAAGACATGTCCCGCATCATAGGCGATGCCCTTGCTGCCCCACGACATCTGCAGCGCCGTCTTCGCCCGCTCGCGCGTGCCGCCGTCGTATTCCCACAGCTGTTTGCCAGTGACGGCGTCGAGTGCGCGGATGTGCGAATGGCCGGTGGTGATGAAGACCTTCCCCTCCGCCATCAGCGGCGTCGTGGGCGTGTAGCCCGGCTCGAGGTCGAAGTGCCAGGCCAGCTTCAGGCCGGAGACATTGCCGGTATCGATCTCCTCGAGCGGCGAATAATGCGTCTCGGTTCCCGTCCGACCCCAACTCGGCCATTCGTCCGGGTCAACGACGGTCTGTTCCTCTATCGGCTGAGCGGGGCGATTGCATGAAGACAGCGCAAATAGCATCGACGTCAACGCCAGTGGTACAGCGATCTTTCCCAGGCCAGAGACCACGCCGTCCTCCCCTTGCATCCGTTTTTGTTGATGTTCCGACTATCAGCCGTGCCGGAAGCTGGGAAGAGATGCTATTCACTATGGATCATAACGGGCAAGGCATCGCCGAGGGGATGTGCTGCGCCGGATTGTCCGAATAGGAAAACCCCGGCCTTCCGTCAGGAAAGCCGGGGTCTCGCAAGGCAGTGCGCGAGGGGGTACGCACTGCCGGCTCGGTGGTCTTGGATCAGTTGGCGCCGACGCCCATCGGGATCGGCGTACCTTGCTTGAGGTAAACGCGATTATCCTCGATCTTGTCGACGTTCTCGAACGCGATGTAGTGATGTGCACCATCGGAACTGTCCGAACGGGTCAGCTTGATCTGGTCGTCCTTCACCTCGTCGATAGTCCCGACGTGCTGACCAGTGCTGGTCGTAACTTCCATGTGCTCACGCACGCGCAGCTTCTCGAACATGGTGTATCTCCATCATCTCGGGGGGTATGATGGGGAAACGGCGCGAGCTGGAATGTCGTTCCGGTCGTTCGTCCCGGCCCGGAAACGGCTCGTCAATTCGGGTCGTTCAGGGGGTGGCACCGAGGCCGAAGGTGGCGTCGCCCCGGTCGGACAGGAGCACCGCGTCGGCGCTTATCCCGTCGATCTGCGTGATCGCGACGAAATCGTGAGAGCCGCCCTCCAGCATCAGTTCCTCGCCTTCCAGCGCGGCGACGGTACCTATGACGACCCCGTCCGCTGCGATCACCTTCATGCCTTTGCGGATCGTGCCCTGCTGTGTCGTCCAGGCGGTGTCGGTGGTAGTCATGGCGCGTGCTCCTCTCGCTGCGGGGCGGGGGTCGCCCCGGAGGCATAGACACAAAACCCCGCCTGCCGGAGGGTTCCGACCGGCAGGGTCTTGGCGAGCGCCAATCGAAGCTCGTTGGTCAGGCGTTCGCAGTCTTGGCGCCGAAGCGGCCGTGCTTGCGGAAGCGCACCATCCAGCGGTCGAGGAACAGGCCGAGAGGCCGCGGCGTGACGCCGAGCCCGCCGATGCCCGGAGCCGAGCCGCTTGCCACGCTGCCGGCCTGGAGCAGCTTGAACTGGTCGGTGGTGATCGGGGCGCCGGGCAGCCAGCCGGTCGCCGCCGCTATGAGGCCGGACACTGCATCCGGCAACTGGGCGAAGGCTCGCGAGCGGCCCTGCGCCTTGGCGATACGCTCGTTAAGTTCGAGCATGGTGACGACTTCCGGTCCGGCGAGCTCGAACGTCTTGCCCTGTGCGTCCGCGCGGCCCAGCGCATTGGCGATTGCCACGGCCACGTCATCGACGAAAACGGGCTGCAGCTTCGCCTCCGGGGCGAAGACCGGCAGGGCGGGCAACCGCGAGATCAGTTCTCCGAACATGTTGACGAAATTATCGTCCGGCCCGAACATCAGCGAGGGGCGCACGATCGTCGCGGTTGGGAATGCGGCCAGCACGGCGGCTTCGCCTTCGGCCTTGGTACGGGCATATGCGACTTCCGACCCGGCATCCGCGCCTATTGCCGAGACATGCACAAAGGCGGCAGCGCCCGCAGCCTTGGCTGCAGCTGCGATGTCGCCCGTGCCCTTGCCCTGCAGGGCATCTAGGTTCCCAGCAAAAGCACCCACGAGGTTCACCACCGCATCCGACCCGGCAAGTACGGCGGCAACCGTGTCGGCCTTGGTCACATCGACGCCGGCGAACTGCACTTGGCCCAGGTTGCCCAGCGGCTTGATGGCGAAGGCCTTCTTGGGGTGACGGCTGGCGATACGCAGCCGCGCGCCGCGCGCGAGCAGTTCCTGCGCGAGGTGGCGGCCGACGAAGCCGCTGCCCCCCAGAATGGTGACGATCTTGCCGGAGAGAGGGTCGGTGGTCATGGTCTGGCTCGGTCCTTCAGGTCGCGCTGCGCTCGACGTGTCCCGCGCTGCAGCACATGCATCTGCGCCCCTGCCACAAGCCCGGGAACGGGGCAACCGGGCAGTTGCCCCCGAGCTGTCGGGCGGCCGCTGTGAATATACAAATTCCCGAAATGAAAAATGTTGCATCGGATGGTGTTGACAAGACTTCGACGGCCCCTTAGAGGCGCCCTCCTACCCAGCGGGGACGGCACTTCGCCCCCTCGCTAAAGTGCCCAGATGGCGGAATTGGTAGACGCACCAGCTTCAGGTGCTGGCGCTCGCAAGGGCGTGGAGGTTCGAGTCCTCTTCTGGGCACCATCACTTCTCAAGTGATTGAGAACGTTGGGGGATTATCGCAAGATGGTCCCCCAAACTCGTTTTGCTACGATAAACTGCTACGGTTTGGTGCCGATAGTCCGCAGCGAAAGTCCCGGAAATCTGCGGGAAATGGTCCGCGCGGCTGTTACGGTTTCAGTCCCGGTTTGCTGCCAAACGGTATGTGTCTTCGTAGCGGGCGATTCTATGTCCGCCGTCACGTGCCATGCGATCTTCAAGAGCCTCTCAGCCGGGTGGAACTTTGGCGTTCGTTGAAGACGGACAGCCTCCAGACGGCACTGCGGAGAATGCCCGCCGTCATGGCTGGGATTGAGGCTGAGTTTGAACGTGTTCGAGCAGGTGTCGGCGCGACAGTGGGCGATACGATGCTACGATTCGACACCGTAGCTCAGCCCATCGTAAAGAAGGTGCGAGTTTCGGCGGAAATCCCGGCTTCTGTTCTGTCCAGTGACGTGACGTTAGCCGAAGCCTACCAGCGATATGTGGATGACCCCACTCATCGTTGGTCCGCGAGCACCCGACAAAGCTATAATACATGCCGCAAGCTGGCGATTTCCGTGATCGGCCCGGACGTTCCGATGGCGGCGCTTGGCCGAACTCACTGCCGGGATTTTCTCGATGTGTTGCGCCATCTGCCTCGGAACGCGAACAAGCGATTCCCGAAGCTGACGGCCCGCGAGGCTTCACAGCGAGCACGAGAGCGCGGCGATGATGATGTGATCAGCGCAGCGAACGCCAACGTGAACCTCGCCAATCTATCGAGCTTCCTAAACTGGGCGGTCAATGAAGAGCTTCTCGCTCGGAACCCTATGCGTGGCTTGCGGCTCCATGACGATGTAGCGAAAAAGGACAAACGCAATCCGTTCAGCGCGGATCAGCTTCGGAAGATTTTTGACGCACCTCTTTATACCGGCTGCCTTGACGGCGAACGCGGTTACGCGAAGCCGGGCATTGAGCGGCCTCGAAATGCTCGGTTCTGGGTGCCTCTCATTGCGCTTCATTCAGGGATGCGGCTTAATGAGATTTGTCAGTTGGACGTTGCCGACGACATTCGCTTGATTGATGGCGTTTGGTGCTTTGTCGTATCCGAGAATTCACTGGTCGGCAGTGACGACAAGGCTTTGAAGACCGCTGCGAGCGAGCGGTTCGTGCCGATCCATTCGCGGTTGATCGGATTCGGGCTTGTCGCCTACGCGGAGCAACTGCGCCGGGAGCGCGCGTTGAAATTGTTCGGTGAGATTGATCCCGGCCCGAAAGGGAAAAGGGCAGTGGCGTTCTCCAAATGGTTCACGCAATTCTCCCGAGCATGTGGCGCATACGAAGAGCGGACCTGCTTTCACTCGTTTCGGCATAACTTCCGGGATGCTTTGCGGGCTGCAAAAGTCGATCACGACCTTGCATTGGCGTTGGGTGGCTGGAGCAATGCTGCCGGAGTGAAGGGCGCTTCAGAGAATTATGGAAATGGGTATTCAATACCCATGCTGAGAGATGCTATGGAAATGTTAACTTTTCCTCATGTAAATTTGTAAAATTTGTTATTTAATTCGTACGGTATGAAATATTGTTCAAATTGTTATTATCGGATTTGCTTCAAGATAAGAAATCTTCTCAAGATAAAATTAATTGCTAATGTGAACATCCTGTCGGGGTGATGGTGAGATTCCGTGAGCTTCAAAAAATTTGCGATGAATGTCGTAACGCTTGGTGGGCATGACCAGCTTGAGGCTGCAAAGTCCACTTACGAGGCTGTCTATCAAGAATATGAAGGCAATCGGAATAAGTTGTTTTGGCTGACGAGCACGAGGGATGATCATTTGTCAGACCTTGGTGAACTTGTAATCACCACATTCAAGGCCGCGAAATCTGCCCGACGTATGTTGCGGAAAGAGGTTTCGTGTAAAATCCCCCCTTCGTCAGAAGCTAAACTGGTCCGCTCGGAGGCGCTTCACACGCCTTCCTTGACCAACGTTGACCGAGTTATTGCGGATTATACGTCCTCCGTAGGTATCGCGGGAGGAGCGGGGGCTGGCGCGGCTGCGGCAGCAGGTTCGTGGTCGCTCGTCGCGCTAGTCGGTTCCGCTTCCACGGGGACAGCTATTTCAACACTTTCCGGAGTGGCAGCGACAAACGCAACGCTGGCATGGTTTGGTGGAGGAGCATTAGCTGCTGGTGGGGCCGGTATGGCTGGCGGCACTTTGGTTCTGGGGGGCGTCGCTCTCGTGCCTGTTTTGGCTGTCGCTGCTTGGCATTCCAGATCAAAGGTCAAAGAAATCAATCATGAGGTAGAGAAGGTTCGTCATGCCAATCTACAGGTCAATCATGCTATCGGACCTACGCAAAAGGCCATTAAGCTGATCGACGACTGTTTGGATGCGGTTCGACCATCCGCTACGGCACTTCAATGGGAGTTAGAGGCTGCGAAAGAAGCCCTTTTTCCCGTATGGGGATTGTCAATATTCAAGCGATGGATCGCAAGACTGTTCCGAAGGCCTTTCTATTCGGCTTCGGAGGAGCAGGTAATTGTGGACTTGGAATCTGCCTTGATTGAATTTGTCACTTGCTTTCATCGTTTGCAGATTGATCCCGGCGATTCTGAGAACCGGCGTATCTGATGCTTCGAGGAGCAGTTCGACTGAAACCGTAACAGCCGCGCGGACCATTTCCCGCAGATTTCCGGGACTTTCGCTGCGGACTATCGGCACCAAACCGTAGCAGTTTATCGTAGCAAAACGAGTTTGGGGGACCATCTTGCGATGATCCCCCAACGTTCTCAATCACTTGTGAAGTGATGGTGCCCAGAAGAGGATTGAGCCGAGCGTCATCCCGGTCATGGAGGGAAGGCGTTGGGATTTCCTCCATGATTTCAACGGCTGGTTGTGTTGAAGTTTCGGGTTGCAGAAGAGGACTCGAAAATCGAGCTAGTGAATTGAATAATAATTATTTTTTATGACATGATCAGCCGATACCCTCATAGATACCCTCCGACTTTTTGTTCATGAGGTTCGAGTCCCTTTGTCGCATTTTTAGCTGCTGGCTGTCCCGTCCACCGTGATTCGGATGTTCGCGATTCCGCATCAGATCCGACCGCTTTTTGCGTCGTTCATTTGACGTAGGCCCGCGCTGATTTATCACAGGCAATGCCGTCCTGACGCATGATCCCCGACGCGGTCTTCCCCATGTTGCGCTCGAGCACGTCACACCAACCCGCGACGCTTGCGCGCGGCTTACGGTGCTTGCACGCGCAGGCCGCCGACTTGAGCATGGTAGGGCTGCGGATCTTCGATCAATGTCGCATTGCGCGCGAGCGCTGTGGCCACGACCATCCGCGAGGCCGCGCTGAGATCGGATTGCACGCCCGTGCTGGTGACATGGGGCAGTGGCACGCCGAGCAGGTCCGGCCATTGGCGCGCGCAGGCCTCGTCGAAGGCGACGACATTGCCGTAATTGTTGACCAGCGCGACGAAGCTGTTGAGCGCATTCTCGAAGGCCTGCCGGCGACCGCCATGGGCAATGCCGGCGAGCAGATCGAGCACCTGGCCGATCGAGACGGCGCTCAGTTCGACCTGGTTCGCCGGCGTTGCGCTGTGCCAAGCCATGATACGCTGCTCGCCGCCCAGCGTGTCGAGCAGGGCCTGGGTCGACAGCAGCATGGCCATCAGGCGGCGGCGCCCGCCCGGTCGCGGTAATACGACTGTCCAGGAAGGGCAAAGCCGGTCTCGGGCACGAAGCCTTCCTCGAGCACAAGCCGTTCACCGGTCGGCTCGAACCCGCTCGCCGCGAGGACCGACCCGAGCGTCAGGCTCGAGGCGGCGGACTGGATCATGGTGGCGAGGTCCTTGATCGAGACGAGCACGGTCTCTTCGCCGGGATCGCCGCGCACGACCTGCGCCTGGCCTTCGCGGGCCAGACGATTGACCGCGCTGAACCGGTCGCGAGCACCCTTGACGGTCAAGGGGCGGTCTCCGCTCAGGTGCATCAGCAGTTCGGCCAAACCTTCCTCGAGCGCGGCGCGATTGCGCAAGGGCAGCAGCTGCAAGGCGGACAGGAATTTGGCGTTCATGGGCGTGGCGACCTTTCCCTCTGTTCGCTGACATCTAGCATCGTGGTCACCAAAAGTCAATATGGTGGCCACACCCGACAGTTACACGTCCGCGTAGTCCCGCAGACTCGAGGTGACCGCGTGCCCCTGCGCAAACATCGAGGCGTCGGCGAGCGCGGCGAGCAGATCGGACGGCGGCGCGGTGGCGGCGCTCATGTCCCAGTCGGCGTCGAAAATGCTCGCGAAATAGCGCGAGATCTTGCTGCTTTCGACAAGCAGGCTCGCTTCGCGATTGCTGACAATGCCGGTGGTCGACCAGTTCTGCGAGCCCAACAGGGTCGCCGCGTCGTCGACCACGATCAGCTTGTTGTGGCAGTGGACGAAATGCTTAAGCGACAGGAAGCGGAAGTGCTCGTCGAACGCCAAGTCGAAGTCGCGCATGGCATCGAGGAACTTGGTCTTGTCCTCGCCGTAAAGATATTTGGGCGAGACAATGATCTTGATGTCGAGGTCGGCGTGGGCGGCGCGCGCCTCGGCGATCGCCTCGAGCATGGTCCGGACCGTTGCCTGCTGGCCGCGGATATATTGCTGCTCGATCCGGAGCGACCGCGTAGCGCTCGAGAGCAGCTTCTTTAGCTCGGGCTCGAAGTTTTCGGGCGTGATCACCGGGGTCACCGGCACCGCCGCCTCGGGTACGAAGGAGAGGCTAGGGAACAGCCGCTGCGGAATCGCTTCGGGCGCCGTTTCGAAGAACATGTCGGCGGCAAGCGACGAGGCCGCCGGCGCCTCGGGCGGTGCCGCATCGGGCGGAAGCCCCTGCGACAGGCGCATGTCGCGCAGCACGAGGTCGGCGAAGAAGGTCGCCAGCGCGCGCGATTCCATCGCCAGGCCCATGTCGCGGTTGCCGCTGGCGAACTGGGCGCCGGCGACGCCGTCCTGCTCGTTGAACGGGATCGAGTTTTCCGACCAGTTGCCGCTCTGGATCATGACGATCTCGCCGTCGATGACGATGACCTTTTCATGGGCGTTGCCGAAGTAGGGCGCGGGATGGCCGGCCGAACTCGACGGCGCCTGGACGCAGGTGGCGCCGAGCCCGCGCAATTCGCCGAACAGGCCCTCGTCGTCGGCCGCGTTGGTGTCAAGCATCAAGGAAAGCTGAACCCCGCGGCGCATCGCCCGCTTCAGCGCGTCCTTCACGTAGCTTGCGTTGAAGTCGTAGATCCCGACGACAATCGAGGTGGTCGCCGCGTCGATTAGCTTGCGCGTGACCGCGAAGGTGGAATCGGGCGAAGCATAAGCGAGGATCCGGCCCGTCACCTGCCGCTGGGCGAGCTTGGCCGTCGGCAGGCGCGGATAGGGGATCAGCGCCGGCGGCGCTTCGTCGACGAGTTCGATCTCGCGGCTGCGCAGCACCGCAGGCAAGGCTTCGGCCAGCACCATACTGTCGGCTTCGTCCGGCTCGTCCAAGGCACCAGCATCCTGGCGACCCGACAGATCCGCGCCAAGCGCGTCGGGTGGCGCAGCGCCCAGCCCGGCGACCTGCCGGCACCCGTCAAACGGCTGCGTTTGGCTCTGTCCGATCCGAGTTGCGAGCCCTTCGAGCTTGATCGTGATGAAATCGGCGATCTGCGCGCCGAACTCGAGCGGCTTGCCGGCGATCGTGATGTCGCCGACCGTATAACCCTTGGCCGCGGGCACTTCGAACACGGCCCGCACGGCATAGCCGCCCTGGCCGCGCGTTACCTTCCAGAAGTCGCGCGGATCGGTACCGTCGGGCGTCGCCCATCCGACCGGATTGAAGCCGTGAAGGTAGAGCCCGACCGGATTGTTGAGCGTGATGTCGGCGCGCTGGCGCGCGAGCGCGTTGACCTGCTCGCCGATGAAGGGATCGCTGTTGCGCCCGGCGTTGCCATAGAGCGAGCAGTCGATCAGTTCCTGCGCGCCGGTGAGCTCGCGTCCGTCCTTGATCCGGCGGATGGTCGCGGCGGCAGCGAGTTCGATTTCGGCGGTCAGCGTGTTCGCGGCCTGGATCAGGTGCATTGCGCCCGCTGAGGTGCTGTTGTTGAAGCGGTTCTTCGGATTGTAACGGCCGCCGACGAAGAGGTCGGCCTGGGTCACCGCACTCGAGACGTGCTCGCGGTAGAGAGCGAGAACCTTGTCGGGCGCGAGTTCGGCGAGCGTCTCCCAATACTCGGGGCCTTCACAGGTGAACATCACCTTGACAACTCGGCCGGCACCATCGCGCGCGACGCTCCACTCGCAGTATTCGTCCTGGAGGTTACGGTCGCCGTCCGCGGTGCGCCAGCGCTGGCGATCGCTCAGCGACCGGCTTTTCACCCGGCGCGGAAAGGCGTTCCAGGAAATGACCGCGACCTGCGCGCCGGCGCCGGGCGGCTGGTGCAAGGGATTGAAGAACTGCGTGCGCGGCCCGTCGTTCTCCGCCGGGGAACCCGCCTGCGCCCGGTCGAGCCAGGCGGAGATCTGCGCGCTCCAAGCATCCTTTTGCTGTTCGTCGAAGTCGTCGAGATGGCCAGGGGGGTCCAAGCGCTGCACGGCAAGTCTCCTAAGCGGTTGAAACAATCAGGATGGGTAAGCAGTCAGGCAAGCGGTTCGCAGACGCCGGTCTCGGTCATGCGCAGGCCGGGGGCGTCGTCGGGAATCGAGGTGCGCGGCGTGGTCAGCGCGAATTCGGCGAGCGGCCGCTTGCGGAAGCAGCGCCGGCGATGCTCGGCAAGCCGGAACCAGGCGTCGACCGTCGCCGCGTCGGCGGCGCGCGCCCGGCAGGCCGACAAATAGTCGCCGATCCGCGCGCGGAACCGATCAGCCCAGGCTGGCTCCGCCCAGAGCGCGAGGAACTCGCGCTCGGCGCTGGCCGGATCGCCCGGCTCGCCGCCCGCCGCGACCGCGGCCTCGAGCGCGGCGACGAAGGCGACTTCAATGCTTGCCGCATGGTCAGGCCCCTGCACCGTCTCTGGGACATAGCCGAGCAGCGCCTCGCGCCGCGCCGAGAAGACCGGATTGGTAAAGTCCACCATGGTCAGGCAAGCGGCAAAGCGGGGGCTTAGCTGGCCCGACGCGACCAGCAGATCGACGAGGTGGGTATCCTCGAACGCGGGCTCGGGGGTGAGGAAGGCGAAATGCACGTCGCCGTCGACGCGGATCGCGCCGTCGGACCGGTGCACGTCGTAGTGCAGCAGGCAGTCGCGGTACAGCGCGCCGGGCACGACGATGTCGGCGATGGCAGGATCGTCGGGTGCGAGGTCAAGCGTGTCGAACAGCGTGTCACGGTTGAGGAAGAACGACAGCGGCGGGTGCACGTCGTGCCCCTCGCCCGCAAGGCTCGCCGGCGTGTCCGAGCTCGCGAGATTGACCGTGGTCGAGGTGATCGCCTGGCGCAGGAACCAAGGGACGTTGCGCCACAGGCCGTCGGGCGCCGTGCTCTTGCCCACCCGCGCCGTGTTCCAGGCTCGGATACCTGGGCGGACCACTTCGGTCTCAAGCCGCTCGGCGGTGACACGCCCGGTGAACAGCGGATCGTCGCGCAGCGGATCGCCGGGCGCCAAGGCATCGGCATTGATCCCGGCGAGCGGGGCATGCCAGTGGATCCACGGCGCGCGCAGTTCCTTCATCACCAGCGAGCCGTTGACGTGGCTGTCGAACGGCCCCTGCCCGCGCGTCTCGGGCGCAAGCGCATGCGGCGACGAGCCGGCCCAGAACCAAGTGCTGAGCAAGCGCTCGTAGTAGTGGAACACCTCGTTCTGGGCGTCCCAGCCGATGATCTGCAGGAAGGCGCGGTCGTCGGCCGAATCCGCCGCGGTGCTCGAGGAGATCAGCAGCGGAAAGCTGCCCGCGCCGCGCGCGACGACGAAGCGGAAGCTGCGCGCAAGCCCGTCAGTCTCGGGGGACCAGACGATGTGGCCGCCGTCGGCGACGAGAAACTGGAGCTGGTCCGCCAGCGCGTCGGCGCCGGCGAGGGCATCGACCCGCGCCAGCACGGCGCGCAGCGTCAGCGGAAAGGGCTGACCTAAACGTAACAGCCGGCCAAACGGATCGGCGAGGCCGGCGAGTTCGTCGGGGGTCATCGGTCGCGGCGGCTCGATCAGCCCGAGCACGCGCGCATGCAGCGTGTCGGGCGCGATCGCGACGTCGGGCGGCAGCGCCGCCCCGCGCGCGCAGCGCCCGTAGGGATAATTGCGCGTCGGAAAGACCTGCTCTTCGCGCGCGAAGCTCATCGTCGGACCTCCCAGGCAAGGGCGCTCACGCGATCTCGACGCGGCGCACTGCCGCCTGCGCCCCCTTGAGATAGCCCACGA
This sequence comes from Novosphingobium sp. 11B, assembly GCF_054589055.1. Lineage (NCBI taxonomy): Bacteria > Pseudomonadati > Pseudomonadota > Alphaproteobacteria > Sphingomonadales > Sphingomonadaceae > Novosphingobium > Novosphingobium sp. 11B. The sequence goes on from NZ_BAAILP010000099.1 coordinate 28,945, forward strand.
GCCGCAGGCTGGCACCGGCGTCGTAGGCCTTGTTGACCACGCCCGGGGGCTCAGCCGGCCCAGGGAGATCGAGCGATTCCTTGGGCCTCCCGTCGACATAGATGTCGAGCCGGTCGATGCCGCTGGTGGTGATCGTCACCTTCCTCTTGCCGGCACCCGTCCCTCCGCTCGCCGGCACTGCGACCTTAATGCTGCGCGGCGGGCTCTTGGCGAGCAGTTCGGCCGCCTGGGCCAGCAGGTCGATGTCACCGCTCATCACATCGGCGCGGGTCGGCGGGTGGATGCGGTCGGGCACGACCCCGAAATCCTCGAGCAGCGCCCCGCCGCGCGCGCCGACGCGCAGGCACTGGCGGATCGCGACGCGCATGCCGGCCTGGTTGGGCAGCGGCTTCAGCCCCCACCCGAACGGCAGCGCGCTGGTCAGCAGCCAATGCGTCCAGACGTTGGCGCCGCCGGCGCCGGTGTTGCTGGCAACGCCCAGCACGGGGCCGATGCTGTGGTCCTGAAAGCCGGCGGCGAAGATGTCGGTCGCCGAATAGCAATTTCCGTCGACGACGAGGACAACGGGACCGTAATAGCGCTGGCCCGTGCTGTTGCAGCTCGCACGATCGGTCATCGGAAAGGCGTGGCTGTAGATCGCGCCCGTCTCGACCGCCTCGTCGAGCGATTCCTGCCAAGCGTTGAGCGGGATCTGCGAGGTCTTGGGATTGTTGCGGGCAAGGTCGACCGTCCCGGGGGTGACGAGGAACTGCATGCGCTCGGGATCGATCTCGTTCGGTGTGAGCGTCTGCAGCAGGCGCTCCGCCGCCCAGATGTGCCCGCCGCCATTGCCGCGTACATCGAGAATGAGGCCGCGCTCGGGAAGCTGCTCGGCCAGGCGGACGAATTCGGCGACGAAGCCGTCGGGGTCGCTGACGTTGAACGTGCGGATCTGGACGTGGCCGTAGTCGAGCCCGCCGATCGTGCGCGTGCCAGCGCGGAACGCGAGGTTCCACGGCACCTCGACCGGGATCTCTGCGAAAGCCACGGTATCGCTGATCGTCTCGGGCGAGGCGCTGCCCTTGATGCCGAACACCGGCTCGGCACGCTTGCGCGACTGCAGCGACTGGCGCGCTTCGGGCTCGAAGATGAGTTGGCGCGCCTCGCGCACCGCGTCGGCGGTGTTGTCGAGGCCGAGTGCCGCCGCCCAGGACAGGTCGCCGAGGCTAGGCGCCGGTTGCGTGATCACCGGCTGCTGCTGCGGCGGCGCCGGCGCCGCGCCTTCGCCATAAAGCAGGTCTTCGGCCCGGGCGACGCTCTCGCGGCCGATCTCGAGCGAGGAGAGCGCAGCATTGGCGAGGTCGGGCGGCGCGGCATTGGGCATGCCCGCGGGCGGCATGGCGTTTTGCCCTGCGCCCGGCGCGGTCGCCATTGCCGCGCCGTCGCCGCCGACACTTGACGTGAAGCGCACGAACCACGACTGGCGCAGTTCGCGGTGATCGCCGGTCTCGTCGATCGCGCCACCGGGAACGACGAAGGTCAGCGTCACGAAGTCGGCATCGGGCGGGAGCGTCGTGTTCATCGGTCGGATCGTCAGCGAACTGACCCCCCGCGCGTGGCGCGCGGCTTCGTTGCTGCCCGCGGTCTGCTCGGCGTTGGCGCGCACCGCGCGGTCGATCGCGACGCCGTTCCAGACGAGGAGTTCGGCGCCCGGAGCAAAGGCGGGATCGGCGAAAGCGTAGTTCTTGATCGTGCGCGTGACGATGTAGCGGCGCTGGCCGTCCTCGTAGAACGGCGCGACCTCGAACGGCAGGTAGGCGATATAGTCGCTGAACGGGCGCGGCAGCTGATAATTGGTGTGCAGATCCCGGACCGAATTGAAGATCTGCGTGATCTGGTTGTGAAAGCTGAGCTCGTCGCTCTGGCTACTCGGAATGTCGGCGGCCTGCTGCAAACGGCGCTGTAGCACGCGCAGCGACTGGATCGGCCGGACCGCGTGGATCGCCTCCTTGAGCGGGCGGTGGACGTAGAAATTGTCGAGCATGCGGATCGCCTGGTCGACGATCAGCAGCCGGTCCTGCTGGGTCAAGGTCCCGGCGACAGTCTCGCGGAACTGGCGCAAGGTCTTGTCGCCGGGCGGCGGCGTCTCACCGGCGATGGGGGCAATGACCGAATCGGGCGGCAGCTGCTCGCGCGAGAACGACCAGGTGCTGGCGTCGGCCGGGTCCTGGGGCAGCACGAGCTGGCTCTGGCGGCGGTTTAGGCCCTGGAACACGGTGACCGAGGCGGGCTCGGCCGCCGGCACGCCCGGTGGCATCGCGACGGGACTGGCCGGCAGCGCCTCGCTGCGCCGGCGGAGCGCTTCGGCAACCGCCGCCTCAGCGTTCAAGAAGGATCCGATCGGCTTGCCGGTTTCGGCGACGATCGGCGTGCCGGTCCCGGCGAGGATGTCACGAACGTCGGCATGGCTGAGTTCGGGATTGACCGAGAGCATCAGCGCGACGGTGCCCGCGACCTTAGGCGCGGCGCCGGACGTGCCGCCGAAGCCGTTGCGGTAGGCGAAGTCGCCGCCCTGCGCGCAGGTGAGGTCATGCTGCTGGTCGCCGGGCGCCGAGACAACGATGCGGCTGCCGTGGTTGGAGAACCAGGCGCGCTTCGGAGTCTGCGGGTCGTAGGCAGTGGCGCCGACGAGGATCGAGCCGGTCGGGTCGAACGGTTCGCCGGCATCGGTCTGATCAGCCGGCCGGTCGCCGTTGCCCGCGGCGACGACGACCACGCAGCCGTCCGCGATCGCCGCGCGGATCGTGCGGTTGACCGAGGGGATCTGTTCGTAGTTCCCGCCCGCGCCGGTCTGCACCTCGACGATGAGGACCTTGCGGCGGCCGCCGGCATCGGTCCGCCGCGCCCAGTCGATGCCTTCGACCCAGGGCTCGCGAAACTTCGCCGCGCCCGCAGCGCTGTTGCCTTGGACTGCCCAGAGCGCGGCCATCGGCGCATAGCCGGCCATGCCCTTGCCGTCGGCGCGCGCGCCGGCGATCCCGAGCACGGCGGTGCCGTGGCCGGCGGCGGTGCCGTGGTCGACCTGCTTGCTGCCGTCGACCGAATTGTAGCGCTTCTCGATCGCGGCCTTGAGCTCGGAATGGCTGACGCGAAATCCCCAGTCGATATCGGCGATGACGACATTGGCGCCGCGCGTGAAGCGCCATGCCTGCGGCACGCGCGTCTGATGGAGGTACCACTGCCATTCGAGCCCGGTCTCCGGGTCAGCGACGAGCGGTCCGCCATTGGCGCCGATCAGCGGGTCGGCGGGCGGCGCGTCGGCCAGGCTCATCATCGGCGGTGCCGCCTTGGGCACGACGACGGCGCGCGCAACCTCGGGGAGCCGGCGCAGCGCGCTGGTGATCTCACCCGCGCGCGCCCCGGCGGGAAAGGTCAGCCGGACGAACTCGTCGAGCGCCGGTAGGCGCTCGTGCGCGGTCAGGCGCTCGTTCGAAGCGGCATTGAGCGCGGCCGCGGCGCGCAGGTCGGCGAGCTGCCGGTCGTTCTCAGTGATCTGTTCGGCGGTGAATACGCGCTCGGCGTTCTGCAGGCTGTAGCGCTGCAGCACCGCGCCGAGCTCGGATTCGAGCGCAACAGGGGAGGTAGCGGTACCCGAGAGAAAGGCGTCGCTGCCGGCGACCAGCGCCGAGCCGAGCGGGCCAGCGCCGCGGGTGAATTCGACTTCGATCTGCAGAGCATCATCGCCCGCCGGCAGCGGCTGGCCCGCCGGAATCATCGGCGCGCCGTCACCCGAATCGTCGCGCATCATGCCCTTGGCGGAGCCGCGTTTCACACCTTTGGCCATGCTTTGCACACCCCGTTCGAGTCGACGGGGAGCACTTTACTTGAACGGCTTGGCAGTACCATTGCGAATTAGTGTGATACCAAGAATTAGTGTGATACCAATAGGACTAGCGCGCTAATCTTCGGAAAGTCGGTATCGATCCAAAACGGATATTTCCGACGTTTTCCCTTGAACCCACTTGTGAGGGATGCGTTCCGTGATCGCGCAAAGACAATTCGGCGTTGCGCAAGCACGCGAATATTGCACCGGACGTGCCAGACTGGACCAGTCTGGCGTGATCCCGCGCGCGACGCAATTGTTCCGCAGCCGGTTGCCAATGATTGTCCCCCCTCGCTGTGCACCCGAGCGGTTCTTCCGGCTTCATCTTCCCATCTCGAGTGGCCACGCGGCGCAAAAATTTCCCAACCCCAAAGACAAATCAGGCGGCGGCAAGCCGCCGCCTGCATGTCGTCAAGCCGCGAAGCGCTCCTCGTCGGTTTCGGGTTGCCGAGCGCGAGGATGCGGTGGATCGCGGCGTCAGGCAGGCCGAAAGTCGCGGCGAGGTCCTCAGGCTTGCAGCCTTCCCTGACCAGCCGGGTGAAGGTTTCCACTGGGTGACCTCGTCAGGATCGAGCCGCGCCAGGTCCTCGATCCGCGAGGCCTCGACGGCGGCGGCATCGTCCCCCTCGTCGGGGCTCCGATCGCAAACTCACACATCCGTACTATTGCGTAGGCCGGTTCCATACAGGCGCTATACTTGGTTCTCTCGAATCTTTTGCGTAAACAGAACGGCGCCAATAAAGTATCGTCTTGCTCGATTCGGGGGGAAAGCCGAAGCGATGCTTATTGGGGGAAAGCTATGCTTCGACCGTCCGCCGCGGCAGCGATCGCCGCACTGGCTCTGCTTTCGGGCTGCGTCGGCAAGCTCGCCACCACCCCGAATCGCGCGGTCACTTCGCTTGGCATGGCTCGACCCGGGACGAGCTACGCACTCGCGAAGGTTCAGTACGACGTGAAACTCTCCCGCGCCTTGGCGGAATGTCCTGGTGAATTCGCGGACAACGATCCCACCAAGCCGACGGCGCTCAAGTTCAAGATCGCGGTCACGGCCACGCCGAGCTATGTCGCCGGCGAATCCTACGACATCGACTACAGCAAGCTGCCGGGCTGGCTGCGCACGGCGAGCTTCGAGCTCAAGCTCTATCCCAACGGTACGCTGAAATCTCTCGGCGCTAGCGCGGAGGACCGCAGCGCAGAAACCATCAGCGGTGTCATCAAGACCGCGCTGTCCGCCGCGACCGTCCTGGCAGCGGCGCCCTTCGCCGACAATGGTCGGCCGCCCAAGGGCGGAGCCGACTTGATGATCGGTTGTACCAAGGCAGCGCGCGCGCTGGTGCACGAGGCCGACGATCTCGACAAGCGGCTCAAGGAGGCCAAGACGACGTTCGAGGCGCTCCAGACCCGCGCTGAGTACTTCAAGGCGGCCGGCACCGCCCGCGTGCTCAACGCCGCGGCAAAGGCGCGTTTTCTCCAACTGCTCGATGACATGTGGGACGCCGAGCGAAAGCTGAACGGGCTCAAGGCGCGGCAGGAGCAGGTCGCCGGCAAGCTCGGCGTCTCCGAAAGCTTCACCTGGAGCGGCGGGATCACGTCCGCGCCTGCCGAGGACGCCCATCCGTTGTCGGCGGCCAATACGGCGAAACTCGCCCTCTTGGTAGAGCGCGTCAGCCTCGAACCGCCGAGCGAGCCGGTCGAGGCCGATAGCGAACGGCGCAGGCTGCTGCCCGAATGCTATGGCTCTGACAGCGACGCCTCCACCTGCCTGCGCAAGCAGCTCAACCTGCGCGCCGGAGTGCACCTCTACCGCGATCTCGAGCCCTGTACCGATGGCGGTAATCCCGAATGCCTGACGATGCTGCCCGACTCCGACAAGACCCTGGTCGCCGCGCGCGATGGTAAGGCCGATAGCGGCGTGTTCATTCGCGAGGCGATGGAAGGCCAGTTGCTGTTCTGCCGCGAGATTTCACTGTCGGGCGCCAGCGCCGCAGCAGCACCCGCGCCGGCCGGTGGCCAAACTCCGGCACCCGTCATCGCCTATGGTTCGGTCATAGCGAATGGCGGCGCTGCGGGCGTGCCGGCCGGCGGCGAGGGCGCCCCGCCGGCAGGTCAGGCACCAGGCGCCGACGGCACTGCCGGTGGATCGCTGAACGGTCAAGACGGCGCGAGCGCCGGTCAGCCGGGCCCCGCCGCGGCACCTGCGCCGGCGCAATGTGACCTCACCCACGACGAGGCCAAGCTCGCCTCGACCAACTTCCCGCAATACGGCCAGTTGCGTTTCCTGCCGCTGCGCGTCGGAACCTTCCAGGCGCGCGAGATGGCTTTGTCGATGACCGAGACGGGTCGCCTCGACAGTTTCACCTACAAGTCGACCAAGGCGCCGGCCGAACGCCTGGCGACGTTGAGCGCTGATGTCGCCAGCCAGCTTGCGACCTTCCGCGAGGCACGCGAGACCGAACGCCGCGACGACGTCAAATATGAGCGCGAAAACGCCTTGGCTGAAATTCAAGCGCAGATCGACACAATGACCAAGCAAGCCGCGCTCAAGAAGCTGCATTCGCCCGAACCAGATCCGCTCCAGCCGGTGAAGGACGAGACCGCCGCCCTCGACGCCGAGATCGCGCTACTCAAGGCCAAGGCCGAGCGCATCAAGGCCGCCGCCGCGCTGGGTCTGACCTCCTAGCGGCGCCGATCAGCCGCTGGTCAGCCGATTACGTGGATGAGGTTGATGATGCCCTGTCCGAAGTAGGGTGAGTACATCAAGGCCTGGTTGTTGTCGGCATAGGTGCTGTTGAGCCCGCAGGCGAAGATCCGACCCTGCTGGTCCTTGACGAGCCAGGGTCCGCCACTGCTGCCGCGGGTCATGTTGTTGTGCATACCGATCACCGCGCTGCCTCCGGCATAACCGCCGTTGCAACTCCACATGTGCTTGCCGTCGAAATCAAACTGGGCCGAAAGCCAATCGGCGGGATAGCCGACCGCGTGCAGCAGACCCTGGTTGGGCGCGATGTTCGCGCGCCAGCCGATACGGCCGGTGACCGGCGCGACGGGCTGTGCCAGGATCGCGCTGCCGAGGTCGAAAGCGGCCGCCTGCGGGCCGCCGGCGGCCCATCCCGCCAAGGTGTGGATCGATGAGGCCGGCCAAACCCCTTTGACCGGCTGGCTGTCGAACTGCGGCAGGAAGGCGACGTGGCTCACCCATCGCCGGCTGCCGGGATCGAGCACGCAGTGCCCCGCCGTGACAATCGACCGCTCGCCCACGACCCAGGCGCTGCCGGCGAAATCGGCGCCGTTGACCCGCGCGAGCAGTTTGCCGACCGCGCTATAGGGAAACTGGCCGCGATTGGGGACGCGCGCAGTGTCGTAGGGCACCGCGGCGGGAGCGGTGAATTCAGCCGTCGACGTCTCGTTAGGGGGACGCGACTGGACCCGTGCGCGCCGGCCCGCGCCGCGCAGCAAAGCCTCAAGGTCGATCGTCGCATCGGGCGGCAGCGCGTCAGCTTCGGCGCGCGGCGCCATCGGAAACGGCGCCGCGCCGGCTATCCGCTCCGGCGTCCAATAGTCCTCGTCAGCCGCTTGCGGTGCGCCCGGTTCCGTCCCGGGCGGCGCCGCGCCGAAATTGCCAGCGAGGCCGGGCATGAGCGGTTGCGAGATCACCGCATTGGGATCTTGGGGAAGTCCTGGCGGCAATGCGCGCGTCCTCGATCGGTAAGGAAATTCAGCCTACTCTTGGAATATCGCATCGCAGCGCGTAAGACGAGGGGCCGGTTCTACTGGCCCACTATTCTATCCATGCCCAGCGATGCTTAGTTAGCATAGGCACTATGACTGCGTCGATTCGCTGCCGCGGTTCGGCATCGGAAATTGCCGCGTGCTTTGGCGCCGGGGCAGCGCCCGGTCTCGACTGGCGTCCGACGGCCTGGCTCGACGAGGCTGTACTGTTCGCGTCGCGGCGCGAGGACCAAGCCGGCCTCGTTCTTGAGACGATGCCCTGTGGACTGCCGGCGAGCGTGTCGAGGCAACGCCCCGCACCCGCCGAGCGACGCTGTTCGCACGCGATCTTGACGATTGCGGTAAACTCGCCTCGAGGAACCCTTCGACGGCCGCCCGACCTTGCTGGTCCTCGACGAGGCCTGGATCTTCCTAGACCATCCGCCGCTCGCCGCACGCATCCGCGAGTGGCTCAAGGTCTTGCGCAAGAAGAACGTCGCGGTCGTCTTCACGCAGAAGAGGCACCGAACCTTGACCATCCGATTGCCCTGAAGTGGTGAGCCCTGCTGGGTTCCGGCGGGCCGGGTTTTCGGGGTGAGGATCATCGGCGGCGTCGGCGTCCTGCTACGATAATCTGCTACGGTTTGGTGCCGATAGTCCGCAGCGAAAGTCCCGGAAATCTGCGGGAAATGGTCCGCGCGGCTGTTACGGTTTCAGTCCCGGTTTGCTGCCAAAAGGTATGCGCCTTCGTGGGGGGCGATTCTATGTCCGCCGCCACGTCCCATGCGATCTTCGAGAGCCTCTCAGCCGGGTGGAACTGTGGCGTTCGCTGAAGACGGACAGCCTCCAGACGGCACTGCGGAGAATGCCCGCCGTCATGGCCGGGATTGAGGCTGAGTTTGAACGTGTTCGGGCAGGTGTCGGCGCGACAACGGATGATGCGATGCTACGATTCGATACCGTAGCTCAGCCCATCGTAGAGAATGTGCGAGTTTCGACGGAAATCCCGGCTTCTATTCCGTCCAGTGACGTGACGTTAGTCGAAGCCTACCAGCGATATGTGGATGAAGAGCGTTCATCCATCTCGCGGTCAGCGATGTCAGAGGCTTCCAGAAACGCGAACTCATATCAGAACGCGAGTTTAAAAGGATTCTCTCTGAACTCACGGACCCGACATGGCAGGAACGCGTGGAGGCAAAGCGTGCGGCGGAGCGCAAACGCAAAGCAGCCGCCCGAGTCAGAGCGAAGCAGGAGGGTAGATCGCGCAAGCGATAGAAGCGGCCCCTCTCTCACTAGTTTGGAATGGCGAGAAAGGGTTAGCTCGGTGCGACGGAAATGCTCTCGGACTGAAATTGAGTAGGGATCGAGGCCACTTGATCCCGCCGGGCAAAGCTCGGAACCACTGGATTGCCCGTACCCGACTCAATATGGCGGAAACACTGTGTTCTCAGCGATGGTGGCGGCCCATCTCCCACCACCGCGCCGCCCATCTCCCACGCGAGGATCCGCAGAAATCCGACGTTTGTGGGAGGTTGGAAGATACTTTCTTCAAAAAAAGAAAATGGGGAAGCGGCGCTCGAATGGAGCGAAAATGTCTTTCCGATCTCCCAACCTCCCACACGGACCGAATAAGGACGAAGCGGAGCCACGGACGGATACGATGTTCGGGGCCGCATAATCACTGTGGAACACCATCACGACGGTGGCGGGCACGTAGCCGCACCCACCACCCACCGGGTCAGTTCTCAATGGAAACCCCGGGTCACATCTCAGTGGCAATCAACAGGCTGCACACACGCTGGCTCAAGAACTTCCTGTTCGAGCCAGTGCGCGTCTTCGGAGGCCAGGAATTGCGCGAGGTCGGCGAATGCGGAATCCGTTGGCATGACGATCGCGGTCGAAGCCTGCCGCTTGCCGTGCGCCCGCGCCAGCGCCTCCGACATCAAATGCGGCCGTACGGGCAGCCCCACCGCCTCTTCGAGATAGCGGCCGATCCGGATGCCCCCCGGATCGATATCGCCCCAATGACGCAAGATGGTCAGGTTCGCGGCCTGCATCAGATGGCGCACGATCCTCACGACGCCGAGCGGCGGAAATCCAGCGCAATAGACCACGACCCCATCCGGCTCGCGCGCCTCGCGAACATGGCGGTGGAAGCTCTCCAGATTTTCGATCGTGAGCACCGATCGCACCGGCCGTGTCAGCGAAATGGACTCCAGGGATTCGGGCGGAATGCCGAGATAGGGCAGTCGGTCGGCGGCCATGTTCGCAATCTTGATCGGCCCCGCGACCAGTACCGGTTGCGGAAATTTGGCGAGGCCAAGCGCATCGAGCGCCGCTTTGCGGTCGAGCGAATTTTCAAGGCGGCCGCTGCGTTTGAGGTGGCCGATGAGCCGGCTGAGCTGGCGTTCGAGCGCCTTGCTGTCGCCGAGCAGCCGCGCCGACCTTGTGCGCAACGGCAGCGGCGCCTCGCCCAGATCGGCAAAGGCCGCGTCCGCTGCACGCACCAGCGCCAGTGCATCGTCGAGCTTGTCCGGGCCAAGCCCAAGATAGGCCGCACCAGCCTGCCAGCGGTGACGCACCACCTCCAGAATTTCGATGCCGATCTCGCTGTTCGGCGAGATCGTGGCCAGCCCGGCAATCGCCGAAGCTGTAAGCGCCGGCGATGGGGTGCGCTCGAGGTGCCGATACAAAATGTCCGCATCGGCAAGAATGACCCGCGCGACCAGATGCGGTGCATCGCGGTCCCATTCGAGGAGCACCGCACCTGCGTCCCGCGCTGCCGTAAGGCCCGCAATCAGCCCATCGCGCGCGCCGCTGTCCGCAAAGGCTTGCGCCGGGCGCGCGATGATCCGCCGCGTCCGGTCCGATTGCCGTTCGTGCGCGTCGATCAGCCGGTTCAGCAGGCGCGTCGGATTGCCATCACGCTTCATTCCGCCGCATCTTGCGCCGGCGGCCGGAACGCCTCGATCCCGCGATGCGCTGGATTGGCGTCCATGAGCGCCTGTCGCGCTTCCAATCTGGGGTAGGTCACCGTGACGACCGGCTCCTGCGTCGCCGGATGCCGGTTGACCGACACGATCGTATCCACCGTTTCGAGGAACATCGCGCGCACCTTCTCCGGCGCCGCAATCACCGGCTGGAGGCTGAGATCGCGGAAGAAGGCGAGCAATGCCTGCGTGTTGGGCGCATCGAGATTGTTGAATGCCTCGTCGAACACAACGAGGCCGGCCCCCTCAGGTTCGCCATGGCTCGTCTTGGGATAATAGGCGGCCGCCATCGCCGCGCCGACCGCCACATAATAAGGTGCCTGCTTCTGCCCGCCCGATCCGGTCACCGATCGTTTCGACAGTGTCGTTTCCTGTCCCCGGTCATTGGTCATGTGCAGATCGAAGTCGTAGAACCGCCGATAGTCTCGCAAGTCCTTGACCAGTTCCTCGTCCGACAGGCGCCGTTCGAGTTCGCGGAACCCTTCGCGCACCTTGGGGTCGAGATCGACATCGTCGAGCATCGACAAGCCCACACGCGGCTTGTCGGCGATGGCTTCGGCCAGCGCATGGATCGGCTTCATCGCCGCATTGATATGGTAGCGGAATGCATAGCGCTGGCCGGTGAAGTGACGATCCTGGAGCGTGCGATTGAGGCGCTCGATCTGCGAGCGGGCCTTTTGAAACTTGTCCGAGAGTCGGTTGATCAGCCCTTCGGTCAGGTCCGTTTCCATCTGGATACGGGCATCCTCGAAGGCCTGGCGATATTGCCGCAGTTCGTCCTGCTCAAGCTGCCGTTCCTTTGTCTGGCACCAGCGCAGGATCGCGATATCGCTGTCGTCGAACAGGGGCGAGGCGCCCAGATAATCCTGGACGAACTTGCCGTAGAGCGCGCGGCCCCGCTTAACGCTCTCATCGGCAAGTCGCGGCAGTTGCTCAGCGTCGCGGCGGGCCTGCGCGACATGATCAGCCAAGCGCGCGACCGGGTCTTTTTCGGCGGGTGACAGGTCGATCAGCACTGCTACGCGCTGGGTCGCATGGTCGATCACATCATCGATCTCGGCAATCTCGATCAGCGTCGCGATCGGCTCGCCGCCCTCCCGCTCGATCGCGACCGCTTCTTCGGCTTCGCGGGTCGTGCGCTCCTTGTCGGCAACGCCGGCCTGGACCTGAAGCCGGGTATCTTTCTCCTGCAATTCCTTGATGCGCGGTTCGAGCTCGTCCGCAATCTCCTGGCGATAGCCTTTGATGTCGCTTTCAAGATTGGCGATCTCGGCTCGGGTCTGCTTGACCTCGGGCGTTTCCGCCTGCTCGCGGGCCTTGGCGGTGCCGCGCAGCTTTGCCTCGCCTTCCGCCATATCACCGAGCGCAACCGCCAGCACGTCTGCGGGATCATCGACCAGCGCGGCCATTGCCGCCAGCCCGGCGAGTATGGCGTCGCGGATGGTCGAGATGGCCGAATAGCTCTGCGACAAGGCGGCCAGTTCGTCCCGGTCGCGCTGCGCCGCCGATGCTTGCGCGGTCTTGCCGAACTTGGGTTGCAGGTCCTGATAGACCCGCAGTCCCATGCCGGCGGTCGTCTTGCCGCGCTTGGTGATCGCCTGTTCCATGCGCCGCAGGTCATCATCGGTCTCGGCGCGCTCGAAGCGCCCGACCTGCCGTTCGATGAAGGCGCGCGCATCCGGATCTTCCGTCACTAGGATCGCGGCGATCGAGTTCGACGACACGCTGCCCCGCCACGCAGCCGTTTTGCGCGTATCGATCAGGCGGCAGCCATGGAGGTCGCGCCGTTCGCGATAGAGGATACCAAAGGCGTCCGAGAGGCGTTCGCTCGGCACGATCAAGGCTTCGCGATTGGCGCCGAGCAGCATCTCAAGCGCCATCGCCCAAGCCGGGTCCGACACATCGACGATGTCGGGAAGCGCGACCGCGCTGATGCCGTCAGCGGCAAGCAGCCGCATGAAGTCGCGAACATGACGAGATAGGATCGCGCCGTCGGTCGCGGTCTGGAGGCCCTGTTCCAGCTCATCCATCCGCGCTTTGGTCCGGCCAAGCTCGACCCGGAGCGCTTCCTCCTGTTGCTGCAAGCTCTGGCGCGCGCCGGTAAGAGCAAGAACCTGCGGTTCGAGCGCAACCAGTTCGCTATCCACCGCGCCGAGTTGTTCGGCGCCGCGACCGCGAGTCAGCGCGAGCAAGCTTGACGCCGCGGCAAGGTTCGCACGAAAGACGTTCGGGATGCGGTCGGCGATCCTCGAGAGTTCGGCCAGGCGCGTGAGCTGGGTCAATCGGCGCATCGCGGCTGTCTTGCCGCCGCGCAGCTTGGCCTGCGCCGCTTCCTGCTCGATGTCGAGCGAGCGCAACTGACTCGATCCGGATTCGGCGAGGACCGATTTCAGCCGGAGGATGTTGGTTTGGCACTCTTCGATATAGCCGAGCGACAATTGGCGCGAGCGTAGCTCGCGGGCGAGGTCCTGCGCGAGAACCCCGCGGTCCTGCGCGATACGCGCCTGCACCAGATCGAGCCGGCGGCGATCCCCATGGGCGATCTCGAACCGCAGCACATTATGGCGGACATGATGACGCGCCCAAAGCTGCATGCGTTGCCGCGCCTCGGCAATCTCGGCGAGCTGCTGTTCGCGCTTCTTCACCTCGGTTTCGAGGAAACGATAGCGCTCGATCGAATCTTTCAGTCCATCGACGTCGATATTGTCTTCTTCGAGGATATGCTTGCGCACAAACTTCGTCGGGTCATCGATCGGCTCGAAGGCGATCGACTCCTTGAAATTCCGCAGCACCTGTTTGGAATCCGGGGCCGCACTGCGCGGGCGCATCGCCAGCAGATAATCATCGACATAGCCGATCGCGGTGCCGAGGTGATTGCGCAACTGCGGACAAAGCACCTTCAACCGGTCGAGCAGTCGCGCCGCGACGGGCATGACCCGGCGATTATCGTCGCGCACCTCGACCAACTGGTCGAGCCTGAGGCCAAGGCCCGGCGCCACGAACCGCGCGCGCAGATCATGTTTTGCCTCGTCCTTATAGGCCGACAGGATCAGGCCAATGGTGATCGGCGCACCTGACTGACGATCGCGAAAGACCAAGGCGATCAGCGAGTCAGCGCTATCGCGCGCGGGACCATCGGTGGAAATATGGCTGTCATAGCCGAGGCAATAATCGCGAATGCGCCGCTCATTGCGTCCGCCCGTCGACTTGTTGAGGTCATAGAAATTGGTGTTCGCGCCGGTGATGATCACCTGCAGCGCATCGATGATCGTGCTCTTGCCGGCGCCGGTCGGCCCCAGAATCGCGACACCGCCGCGCAGGTCGATATCCTGGCTGGCGAGCACACCCCAATGGTGCAGGACGATACGCTCAAGTTCATGCATTGGGATCGTCCTGCGCGTCTGCCTCGTCGGCCATATCAGAGCTTTCCACCGGCTCTGCGCCGAGATTGGCTCGATAGTCGGCAAGGTGCGCGAGCATCGAGTCGGTGGCCGACTGCTGCGCGTCGGCTTCCTCACCAAATGCGCGCTGTTCGAGCCAGAGGATCACGGCTTCGACATAGACATCCGGAACGAGCACGGTGATGCCGGGCATGATCTGAAGCTGGAGGATCTTCTCTTCCGGATCATGTTCGCCGAGGCGTACCAGACCTTTGCGCTGGAACCCTTTTAGGATATCCATCAGCCGCGTCATGGCTGGCGGCTCTTCACCCGCCGTTCGCAGCCGATCGTGAATGTCGTCGGTACTGCTATGGACACGGCCGCGTTCGTCGAGCGAGCTGATGCCCTCGGCATAGAGCAGGCGCAGGATCAGCAGGGCGATCGTCTCGTCCTTCTTGAGCCGCGCCATATGCACGCCGTAGACGACGCCATCCGCTTCGAGCACCACCATGCCGGCCACGGCGTGATTGACGAGCCGGTAGCCAAATGCGCGCACGATCGACTGGACCGTCGCGAAATGCCGGACGATCAGGCGATAGGCCGGTGGATAGGGCCAGTCTTCATAGAGGCACTGATGAAACAGCAGCGCCTGAAGCGCGGTCTGCAATTCTTCTTCGGTGACCTTCGCGCCATCGAGCAGGTTTGCAACCTCCCTGAGTTCAGCCATCGACCGTCTCCAGCTTGCGGCGCACGACGAAGTTTCGGCGCTCGATCCAATCGTTGGCCACGGTCCCGTTCAGTTCCTCATAATCAAAACGATCACTTAGCGGCGCCAGGCCGGCTTCGTGCAGCCGTTCGAAGGCCAGGAAGTCGTCGAGATCGCTCACCGGGAACTCAGCGGCAGCGAGTTCTTCCCGCGTACCCATCGCGCGCTCGACATAGGCGGCAAGGCGCTCGGGCGTGATCCCGACGCGCATCTGGAAGAGATCGACCGCGCGCAAATAGAGCGCCATCGCCGGATCGGGGAGCCTGATCTCGACCTCTCGCTCTTCGGGCGGCCGCCGTTTCCGTGCCGGCAGGTAAAGTTGGGAGGTGGCCATGGGCAGCGTTTCAAGCTGTAGGCGGATGCGCGCGCCGACGTCGTCCTGCTCGGCGAGCGTCGATTTCCCCAAAAGCTCGATCGCCACTAAAATGCGTTCGGTGCTGATCGTTGCCATGCGGTCGCTGAACCGCACGACGTTAGTCATACGCCGTTCGATCCGATGCGTCGTCGTCTCGATATCGTGCACATGGTCGTCGATCGCGGAAAACACGCGATTGATGTCACGCAGATCGGTGATGATCGCTTCGCGCGCCGCCTCGGCCTTGCGCGCAATACCGCCCGTCACCCAGCCTAGGGCGATGTCGCCGAGCGCGGCCTCATCGGCAAGCAGCCTGTCGCCCAGCTCGATGATGTCACCACGAAAGCGGTAGGGACTCTCGCGCGACTGGAGATTGCGATAGTCCTGCACGACACTGGCTTCAATGAAATCGGAGACGAACCGGCGCACGAGCGCGGTTGCCGTCGGCTGCGCCATGATGAGGTTCTCGACCCGTCGCATGGTGCCGGCGACGGTGCGGAGGTGGTTCATGAATCCCCGCGCGGCGAGCGCGGCTTCGCGGATGTTGAGCGCTTTGGCCGCCGGCTCCTGCTCGACCGACTGCAGCAGGGTCAGCACATTGAGGACCGCACCGCCATAAGAGCGGACGCGGCCGCTCTGAATGTCGAGCAAGGTATGGAGCAGCAGCCGGGCGGCGGGGTCGAAATCCACGACCTTGCGATAGCGATCGCGATATTCGATCAGCCAGCCAGTATCCCGGAGCCGGTTATACGCGGCCACATAGCTTGGGCCACTGCCGAGGTCTTCGCCAGAAAGGGCGTCGAGCGCAGCCGCCCGGCCCGAGCGATCGATGAACTCCGAAATCGACGCGAACAGTCGCTTGCGGGTCACGATCTCCCCGGTGACGCCGAAAGGATCGTCGGCAAGGTGGGTCAGAAGATCGGCGAAGAAATAGCGCGAGGCTCCGCTGAACAACCTGAAAAGGTTGCCAGGCACGGTTCCAAATAGTGGCTTCTCTCCGTCACCGGACACGCCATGCTCCATAATGGCGAGTCCCGCATCGCCCCCTGAACAATATCTCAGACGGACGCCGGCCAATTGCAAGCATCGTGTAAGCGCCGCACCCGTTTATGGGTTCACGGCCTAGCAACTACGAACGGCAGAAAATTCCCGGATATGAATGTCTGGTTGTGAGCACGGTAAGTGCACTGCCGGGCGGCGATAACGGGCGCGTACCTGCTCGACCGCTGTTTGGCGCTAGAATGGCCGGTTCCCGCGTGAGCCGATATTCCTGGGGCTTCGCCGGAACGGCGAGAGTTGCTCGCGGCGGACACCGTGGGAATTGCAGCTCTCCCAGCCTCGCGCCTCAGAATCAGACAATTGCCTAACGATCAAGTTGCGCCATTGAGCGTTTGATCGTCTATCGTGCTCCGAGGATGAATGCGGTGGGCGTAAATATCGTCCATTAGAGCGTAGCGAAATCCAGCCCGAAGCGAGCTAGATACTTCTTGAGCCGGTCGGCATCATTGGTGCTGCTGCGGCGCACGCGCGAGGCGGAGAAAAGGCGTCGTCCCGCTTCGGATAGAGATGTGCTTTCGCGACAAGTCTCCACGACATAAGCTAGTTGGACGCGGTCAAATGGATCGATCTCGTTCAGTCGTTGCGCGTCGAGGACCGTTGCCAGGTCATCCTCCTTGTTGGCGGTGTTGCCTGACCAGAGGCGCCCAAGCCTAGTGATTTCGTTGTCGACGGTCGCCAGATCGATCCGGCCCTTCTGGGTGCCTCTCATTGCGCTCCATTCAGGTGTGCGGCTCAATGAGATTTGTCAGTTGGACGTTGCTGACGTTCGAAGCCAGATCCTTCGTCTCGATGCCAAGCCGCATCGCGAGGGTATAGAGCCGTGTCCCCGTCTTTTCGCCTGACGGGTCGATGATCAGCTGATTGTCCGCCGCTGCAGTGACGATCTCCGTAACCGCTGCTTGGACCCCACGTGGGATGTGGAGAGGCTTCAGTGTACGGTCAAGGTTCTTGCAAAGGCACACTGGTCATGGATGAAGGAGATGATCTGGGGGATCATCCGCCAGGTATCT
>NZ_BAAILP010000100.1:0-2322 GCF_054589055.1 Novosphingobium sp. 11B
CATCCCAGCGAAAGCTGGGACCGCTGGCAGTGCTTGAGGCGAAACCTATCGTCGAGGTGCCCTGACGCTGGCTCACGCCTAAAGATTTTCCAGCGGTCCCAGCCTTCGCTGGGATGACGGGCGTTTTGCTGGGAACGGGGAGAGCATTGCCCTCCCCCGAAATCACCCCTGCACCGTCTCCGTAATTCCCGCCAGGTGCAGCTTGTGCGCCAGATACCGCTCGGCATCGAGCGCGGCCATGCAGCCCACGCCCGCAGCGGTGATCGCCTGACGGTAGACATGGTCCGACACGTCGCCCGCCGCGAAGACGCCGGGAATGGCGGTCTTGGGGGTGCCCGGCTCGACGATCAGATAGCCGGTGTCGTCCATCGCCAGCTTGCCCTTGAACAGCTCGGTCGCGGGCGCGTGGCCGATCGCGACGAAGGCGCCGTCGGCCAGCAGCTCGCTCTGCTCGCCGGTCTCGGTGTCGATCAGCGCTAGAGCGCGCAGGGCGCCGTTCTCACCCGCGAGGAAGCGGTCGACCTTCTTGTTCCAGACCGTCGTGATCTTGGGGTGCGCGAAGAGGCGATCCTGCAGGATCTTCTCCGAACGCAGCGAATCGCGGCGGTGCACCAGCACCACCTCGGTCGCGTGGTTGGTGAGGTAGAGCGCTTCCTCGACCGCGGTGTTGCCGCCGCCGATCACGACCACCTTCTTGCCGCGATAGAAGAACCCATCGCAGGTCGCGCAGGCCGAGACGCCCTTGCCCGAAAGTTCCTGCTCGCCGGGGACGCCCAGCCACTTGGCCTGCGCGCCGGTGGCGATGACGAGGGTGTCGCCTTCGTAGATATCGCCGCCGTCACCGGTCGCGATGAAGGTGTCGCCCGAAAGATCGACGTTGGTGATCGTGTCCCACATCATGCGGGTGCCGACGTGGACCGCCTGCGCTTCCATCTCCTGCATCAGCCAGGGGCCCTGGATGACCTCGCGGAAGCCGGGGTAGTTCTCGACGTCGGTGGTGATGGTCAGCTGGCCGCCGGGCTGCAGGCCCTGCACCACGATCGGCTCCATCCCCGCGCGCGCGCCGTAGATGGCGGCGGAAAGTCCGGCCGGGCCGGAACCGATGATGAGCATGCGGGTCTTGTGCGTGGTCGCCATTTCGTAACTCTCGCGTGAAATCCTTGGCCCGCGAGATAGGGCCTTGCGCCTCGCTCGCCAAGCGCTGCGGCGGAAAAGCATTACTTTCATCCCCGCAAATTCGCCCTTGGATTGACCTGTGCGGCGCGCGTCCCCATCCAACGAGGATGAAGAACCAGCTCGGCCCCACCTCGAACCGTTTCGTCTCGCAGCGCCTGCGCCTGCACTATGTCGATTGGGGCAATTCCGATGCCCCGCCGCTGATCCTGCAGCATGGCGGGCGCGACCACTGCCGCAGCTGGGACTGGGTGGCCGAGGAACTGCGCCGCGACTGGCACGTCATCTGTCCGGACCTGCGCGGCCACGGCGACAGCGAGTGGAGCCCGGAGGGGCACTACGGCATGGACGCCTTCGTCTACGACTTCGCGCAGCTGGTGCATACCCTCGGGCACGAGCAGGTGACGATCGTAGCGCACTCTCTGGGCGGCAACATCGCGACGCGCTTCACCGGGCTGTTCCCCGAGAAAGTGGCGAAGTTCGTCAACATCGAGGGCCTCGGCCCGCCGCCGGCCATGCGGCGCGAGCAGGAGAGCGAGGGCGCGGGGCCGCGCCTGCGCAAGTGGGTGGAAGACAAGCGCAAGGCCTCGGCTCGCACGGTACGCAAGTACGCCTCCCTGCGCGACGCCTACCAGCGCATGAAGGAGGAAAACGGCTTCCTCACCGACGAACAGGCCCGCCATCTCACCATCCATGGCGCCACCCGCAACGAGGACGGCACCTGGAGCTGGAAGTTCGACAATTACCTGAACGTCTGGACCGCCTCGGACCTGCCCACCGATCACATCGTCGAACTGTGGCGGGCGATAACCTGTCCCACGCTGATGCTGTGGGGCAAGGACAGCTTCGCCGCCAGCCCGGCAGGCGACGGACGGATGGAGTTCTTCCCGAGCGCGCGGCTGATCGAGTACGAGAACGCCGGGCACTGGCTCCACCACGACCAGTTCGACCGGTTCATGGGCGATGTGCAGGCGTTTCTGGCATAAGTTACTCCCCCCGTGGGAAGGATGCACGCGCGTCGCCATCCCCAACGTCGGATCCCCAACGTCGTCATCCCAGCGAAGGCTGGGACCGCTGGCCGCGCAAAGCCCAACCCTCGACAGGGCGTTTGAACGATAGTTGGCCGTAACAGGCCAGCGGTCCCAGCTT
>NZ_BAAILP010000101.1:0-5105 GCF_054589055.1 Novosphingobium sp. 11B
GACCGCTGGCCGTGAACAGCCCTTTTCTCGGCAGGGCGCCCTGCACGATGAAGCTCACCTAAAGACCGCCAGCGGTCCCGGATCAAGTCCGGGACGACGGTTGGCCTTTGCGAAATGTTCGCAATATCCTCTTGCCCTCGCCGCGCCCGCCTCTAAATGCCGGGTCTATGCGTGACCTGGACGATATCCGCGAAGAGTATGAATTCCTCGATGGCGACGAACGCTATCGCCTCCTGATCGAACTGGGGCGCGAGCTGGACGATATGCCCGACGCGCTCAAGACCGACGCCACCAAAGTGCGCGGCTGCTCCGCCAGCGTCTGGGTCTATCCCATGGCGCGCGAGGACGGCACCCTGCACTTCCTGGCGGACAGCAACGCGGCGATCACCAAGGGCATCGTCTCGCTGGTGATCTCGGCGGTGCAGGACAAGCCTGCCGCGACGGTGGCCGCGACCGACATTGCGGCGGCGCTCGAACCGTTCGACTTGCGCAACCAGCTCTCGTCCAACCGGACGCAGGGCGTGCCCAACATGATCGCGCTGATCCGGGAAACTGCCGCGCGATATGCCCAGGGCTAGGAAATATCTCTGGATCACGGCGGGGGTAATCCTCGTCGGGATCGGCACGCTGGGCATCTTCCTGCCGCTGCTGCCGACGACGATCTTCTGGATTCTCGCCGCCGGATGCTTCTCGAAGAGCCACCCGGAATGGGCGGAGCGGCTCTATCGACACCCGAAGTACGGCCGCCACTTGCGCGAATGGCGCGACCGGCGGGCGATCAGCCGCAAGGGCAAGATCGCGGCGATCTCGACCATGGGCCTGAGCGTCGCGATCGTATGGTTCACCGCTGGCGAGATGTGGGCGCTGATCCCCCTCGCGGTGCTGGCGACGATCGGGACGTGGATCTGGACGCGGGCGGAATAAATCCTCCCTGAGCTTGCTCGGGGAGGGGGAGCGCCGACGCAGTCGGTGGTGGAGGGGGAGAAGGCCCCTCCGTCAGCCCTGCGGGCTGCCACCTCCCCATTCCTGCGGAACAGGGAGGATAGACCTAGTCCACCGCCTCGCGCAGCACGGCGATGCCCTGTTCGCGCTGCGCCCGCAGTTCCCGCTTGAGCACCGACGGATCGCGCGCGACGACGAAGCCGAAGCTGACACCGCCTTCCTTGCCGATGGTCGCATGGTGCAGCTTGTGGGCCTGCACCAGCCGCTTGGCATAGCCGCGCTTGGGCACCCACCGGAAATAGCGCTGGTGGACCAGGCCGTCGTGGATCAGCGTGTAGATCACGCCGTAGACCAGCACGCCGAGACCAATCCACGTGCCCGGCCACCACGCACTTCCGCCCATCACCATCGGCGAGCCGAGTGCGAACATGGAAATGCTGATTGCCGCCCCGAACACGGCATAGAGGTCGTTCTTCTCCAGCATCCTGTCGTGCGGCTCGTGGTGGTCGCGGTGCCAGGCCCAGCCGAAACCATGCATGATGTACTTGTGGCTCGACCACGCGACGAACTCCATCGCGGCAGCGGAGGCAAGGACGATCAGGACGGCGGCAAGGGCGGACATGGCCTTGCCCTTATACTGCCAACGCGTCTCTTCACACACAAAATCCCGTCATCCCCGCGCAGGCGGAGATGACGCGACTGAAGCTGCGACACTCTCTTACAATTGCACACACCCTTGCGACGGGCCGTCTAGCTGACGTTCAGTTTCACAAGCCTAATCCTGAATGCATCGGAAGCGACCTTCCGAAAACAGTTTCCAGCAAGGAGTGCGACCCATGCGCCAGTTCACCAAGTTCATCGCCCCCGCCCTGATCGCCGTCACCGGCCTCGGCGCCATCGCCCCCGGCATCGCCGAGGCCGCGCCGAACCGCCACGTCCAGGCCGCTCGCCACTACGACATTCGCTCCGACATCCAGGGCCTGCGCGCCAATATCGACCGCGCCGCCGCCCGCCGGACGATCTCGCAGCGCGAAGCCTCGGGCCTGCGCCGCGATGTCGTCGATATCCAGCGTCTCTACGGCCAGTACTCGCGCGGCGGCCTCTCCGCGCAGGAGACCCGCATCCTCGGCAACCGTGTGAACAAGGTCTACGCCTCGCTGCGGATGGAGCGCCACGATTACGACCGCCGCCGCGGCTGATCGGCGACCGGGAACCCCAAGTCGCGGAATAATCCGGCAGCCTTTGCCGTAGCCCGTGGTTTTCCTCCCGGCAGAACAATCCCCCCACACAGGAATCCCCCCATGAACAAGCTGACCAAGATCATCGCCCCCGCTCTCGTCGCGCTGCTCGGCGGCGCCTCGCTGGCCCCTGCCGTCGCCGAGGCCGCACCCTACCACCACGACCAGCGCGACCATGCGCGCCGCGGCCACCACGCCCCGCCGCGCTACGTGAAGCATCACCGCGCTTCCAAGCACTACTGGCGCAATGACCGCCGCCATCACGACGACCGCCGCTATCGTTCGCGCTACGATCGCCATGACCGTTACGATCGTCGCCACCACTGATCGACCGGGCCGGTGACCCTGAATTCCGGCCCGCACACTCCCTAACGCGCCCGGCCGCAAGGACCGGGCGCGTTTTACATGGCGGTGCGAGCGCCTCGCAACAGCAACGATCGATCGTCAGATCTATTCGGATTGAATGAAAATTTCATTCGAAGGGCGCAGCGAATCGCCCTGCCCCTTGAATTTCGCAAGGGCGGGGCCTAATCGCGCCTGATCATGACAACCGCACCGCGCACCCTCTACCAGAAGATCTGGGACGCCCACGTCGTCGACCAACGGGACGACGGCACCTGCCTCATCTATATCGACCGGCACATCGTCCACGAAGTGACGAGCCCGCAGGCTTTCGAGAGCCTTCGCGCCGCCGGTCGCCCGGTGCGTCGCCCCGATCTTACGCTCGCGGTGCCTGACCATAACCTGCCCACCACCGCGCGCCGCGACATGAACGGCAATCGCGTGCCGATCGCCGATCCGCAGAGCGCCCAGCAGCTCGACATGCTGGAGAAGAACGCGCCTTCGTTCGGCATCCGCTACATCGGCGACGCCGATCCGGAACAGGGCATCGTCCACGTCGTCGGCCCCGAGCAGGGCTTCTCGCTGCCCGGCGCCACCATCGTCTGCGGCGACAGCCACACCGCCTGCAACGGCGGGCTGGGCGCGCTGGCCTTCGGCATCGGCACGTCCGAGGTCGAGCACGTGCTGGCCACCCAGACGCTGCTGCTCAAGCAGTCGAAGACCTTCGAAGTCCGCGTCGAGGGCACGCTCGGCGCCGGGGTCACCCCGAAGGACGTGATCCTGCACGTCATCGGCGTCATCGGCACTGCCGGCGGCACCGGCTACGTGATCGAGTACACCGGCAACGTCTTCCGCGAGATGTCGGTCGAAGGCCGCCTGACCGTGTCGAACATGTCGATCGAGGGCGGCGCCCGCGCCGGTCTGGTCGCGCCGGACGAGACCACCTTCGCCTACGTCAAGGGCCGCCCCTACGCGCCCAAGGGCGCGGACTGGGACAAGGCCGTGGCGTGGTGGAAGAGCCTGGCGACCGACGAAGGCGCGACTTACGACAAGTCCGTGTTCATCCGCGCCGAGGACATCCAGCCCACCGTGACCTGGGGCACCAGCCCCGAGGACACCTCCGGCATCGGCGGCGTCGTCCCCGCGCCTGAGGACTTCGCCGACGCCTCCAAGCGCGACGCGGTCAAGCACAGCCTCGACTACATGGGCCTGACGCCCGGCACGAAGCTGACCGACGTGGAAGTGCAGAACGTCTTCATCGGCAGCTGCACCAACAGCCGCATCGAGGATATCCGCGCCGCCGCCGAAGTGCTCAAAGGGCGCCACAAGGCCGACAACGTGAAGTGGGCGATCGTCGTCCCCGGATCGGGTCTGGTCAAGGCGCAGGCCGAGGCCGAAGGTCTGGACAGGATCATCATCGATGCGGGTCTGGAATGGCGCGAGCCGGGCTGCTCGGCCTGCCTTGCCATGAACCCCGACAAGGTGCCTGCCGGGGAGCGCTGCGCCTCCACCAGCAACCGCAACTTCACCGGCCGTCAGGGTCCGGGTGCGCGCACCCACCTGATGAGCCCCGCCATGGCCGCCGCTGCCGCCGTCACCGGCAAGCTGACCGACGTGCGCGACCTCGCGCCAATGACTGAACCGGCCTAAGCTGATAGGATCTCCCCCATGTCCAACGATTCCGACAACTCGCTCGCAGGCCGCGCCGCCATCGCCGCCGGTGCCGCCATCGGTTCGGCCGCCATCGCCGCTGCCCTGCTCTTCGTGAAGCGCCGCAGCGACCGCAAGAAGGCCGACGCGCAGCCGCCGAAGACCAACACGGCTCCGCACTTCCCGAGCGAGACGGACTGATGCAGGCGATCAACCACGTCGCCGGCAAGGCGATTCCGTTCGGCCGCAAGAACGTCGACACCGACGTCATCATCCCGGCGCACTGGCTCAAGACGATCACCCGCACGGGTCTCGGCAAGGGCGCGTTCGAATCGATCAAGCTGGAAGACGGCAACGTCTTCACCGACGAGCGCTGGGCCGGCGCGCCGATTCTCATCGCGGGTGACAACTTCGGCTGCGGCTCCAGCCGTGAGCACGCCGCCTGGGCGCTGCTCGACATGGGCGTGACTTGCGTGATCGCGCCGAGCTTCTCGGACATCTTCTCGGGCAATGCCTTCAAGAACGGCATCCTGACCGTGGCCCTGCCGCAGGAGGCGATCGATCGCCTGATGGAAGTGGCGCAGGACGAGACGATCGACATCGACCTCGACACGCAGTCGGTGACCACGCCGTTCCAGGATCGCTTCACGTTCGAGATCGATCCGTTCCGCAAGCACTGCCTGCTGAACGGCCTCGACGAAGTGGGCCTGACGATGGCGCAGGGCGACACGATCTCGACCTACGAAGGCAAGGCACGCGAAACGCTGCCGTTCCTTGCCAGCCCGGTGCTGGCGGCCTGACCGCAAAATCCTCCCTGTTCCGAAGGAATGGGGAGGTGGCAGCCCGCAGGGCTGACGGAGGGGCCTTCTCCCCCTCCACCCCCGCCTGCGGCGGCCGCCCCCCTCCCCATCGCTTCGCGACAGGGAGGATTCT
>NZ_BAAILP010000101.1:5210-7504 GCF_054589055.1 Novosphingobium sp. 11B
CGGTCGCTATTGCGAATCAAGGATTGCCCCGCAGCCCCGCGTTCCCTATCGGCATGGACAACGCTTTAACCCGAGGTTGTCCGATGACGAGTTTTCAGGACCGCGAGCGCGCCGAAGAAGCGAAGTTCGCTCACGACGCCGACACGCTGTTCCGCATCCAGGCCCGCCGCAACCGCCTCGTCGGTGAATGGGCGGCCGAACGCATGGACTTGTCGCAGGCCGAAACCGATGCCTATGCCAAGGCCGTCGTCCAGGCCGACTTCGAGGAAGCCGGCGACGAGGACGTCATCCGCAAGCTGCTGGGCGACCTGACCGCCGCCGGCGTCGATACCACCGAAGCGGAAGTGCGCGCCGCACTGGCCGCCAAGCAGGTCGAAGCGCGCCGCGCTTTCCTGGGCTGAGGACTATCCGATGGGCATGACCGCTACCGAAATCGAGACCATGATCCGCGCCGCGCTGCCGGACGCGGAAGTCACGATCACCGACCTCGCCGGGGACAACGACCACTACGCCGCGCACGTCGTCTCGGCCGCCTTCACGGGCCGCCCCCGCGTCGCGCAGCACAAGATGGTCTACGAAGCGCTGGGCGGCCGCATGGGCGGCGTCCTTCACGCCTTGCAACTCACCACCGCCGTCCCCAACTGACGCAAGCATACTACTCAAGGGTTTTACTGAAATGTCCGACGTCAATGCCCGTATCGGCGATATCGTAAAGAGCAACGACGTGGTCCTCTTCATGAAGGGCACCCCGCTGTTCCCGCAGTGCGGCTTCTCCAGCCGCGCGATCGCCATCCTCGAACACCTCGGCGTCGCTTACGAGACCGTCGACGTGCTGCAGGACATGGAAATCCGTCAGGGCATCAAGTCCTATTCGGACTGGCCGACGATCCCCCAGCTCTACGTCAAGGGCGAGTTCCTCGGCGGCAGCGACATCATGATGGAGATGTACGAGGCCGGCGAACTGCACCAGCTCATGACCGACAGCGGGATCGCTGCGCAGGGCTGATCTGCCGACAGCACCGGATTACGAAGGCTCGGGAAGCGATTCCCGGGCCTTTTCATTGCCCGTCATCCGAACTGTGGGCGCAATCTTTGAAATCCTGCCTTATGGGATCGAAACGCATGCAGTCATCCCCGCGAAGGCGGGGACCCAACTGATGCCAGAGCAACATCAGCCCACCGGAGATGGGTTCCCGCCTTCGCGGGAATGACAACGATACGTACGCAAGGCGCTGGCCACCGTCAGGTCCGGGATGACGAATGCTTCGATGTATGGGGAACCCCGGGGAGGCGGGGCCGGGAGACTGTCCGGCCCCGCCTCTATCGAGACTGCTTCTCTCGGGGTACGATACTTCATAAGCATGGCCTGTGCCAGTTCTGATTTTTCCCGAAAATCAGCCATTTCTTCGGTTCACGTGTCAGCGCGTGCGTCATGCTCTGTAAATTCTGCCGACACTGCCACCTGAGTCGCCTGGCGCTTTTCCGCTTGCGTGCCCCTTCCCCAGCGGCAAGATCGGCGGCAATGATCCAGACCGCTCCCTCCGACCAGCCGATGCCGACAGACGGCCCCGCCGTCGTCCCTGCCGCCACCGTGGTGGTGTTCCGCCACGCCGCCGACGGCGGACCGCCCGAACTGCTGATGCTCCAGCGCTCGGACGGCATGCGCTTCGCAGGCGGGGCGGCGGTGTTTCCCGGCGGCCGCGTCGATCCCGCCGACCGCGAACTCGCCCGCCGCCTGCTGCCCGGCGAATCGGAGGAGATCGCCTCCGCGCGCATCGCCGCGATCCGCGAGACGCTGGAGGAAGCGGGCCTCATGATCGCCACCCGCGCCCCCGTCACCGCCCGCGAAGCCGCGCAGGCGCGGGCGATGCTGCTGGAGGTCGGCCGGCTCGACACCGTGCTGGAGCGCTTCGGCTGGGAACTGGACCCGCAGGCGCTGACCTTCTTCGCGCACTGGTGCCCCTTGTGGGACCGGGCTTTCGACACGCGCTTCTTCGTCGCCGACATCGGCACCGGCGCGGTGGACGTGACGGTCGACGCCACCGAGAACTCGCGCCTGTTCTGGGCGAGCGCCGCCGATGCCCTTGCGATGGCCGATCGGGGCGAGATTTCGGTGATCTTTCCGACCCGCCGCAATCTCGACCGCCTTGCGCAATACGCCGATCATGCCGAAGCGCTGGCCGACATCGCCGCCCACCCCGTCGTCCGCATCCACCCCGAGGTAGAAATGCGCGAGGACGGAGAGTGGCTCGTGATCCCCGACGGGCTGGGCTATCCGGTGCTCGGCATCGACC
>NZ_BAAILP010000102.1:0-2479 GCF_054589055.1 Novosphingobium sp. 11B
TCATCCCAGCGAAGGCTGGGACCGTTAGCCTGTTATTGCCAACTATCGTCAGGGCGCCCGGCCGAGGGGTTGGGCTTTACGCGGCTAGCGGTCCCAGCCTTCGCTGGGATGACGGCGTGTTTTGGTGCTGGAGTACGTGAGCCATCGACTGAACCCTTGCGAAAATCGCGCATTTCGCCTTAGAGCGCGGGCCATGACCGAAAATGCCCTGATCGAAGCCGCACGTGTGTCCAAGGCCTGGCCCTTCCAGGAGGCCCAGAAGCTGCTCAAGCGGTTCCCGCAGGGCAAACCGGGTGGCGAGCCCGTGCTGTTCGAGACCGGCTATGGTCCCTCGGGCCTGCCGCATATCGGCACGTTCCAGGAAGTCCTGCGCACCACGCTCGTCCGCCGCGCCTACGAGGCGCTGACCGGCGGCGCGCCAACGCGGCTCGTCGCGTTCTCGGATGACATGGACGGGCTGCGCAAGGTTCCGGACAACATCCCGAACGCCGACGTGCTCGCCGCCAACCTCGGCAAGCCGCTCAGCCGCATCCCCGATCCGTTCGGCACGCATGAGAGCTTCGCGCATCACAACAACGCGATGCTGCGCGAATTCCTCGATCGCTTCGGCTTCGACTACGAGTTCGTCTCGGCCAGCGACCGCTACAATTCGGGCGCGTTCGACGCCGCGCTGGCGCGGGTGCTCGAATGCAACCAGGCGATCCTCGATGTCATGCTGCCCACGCTGCGCGAGGAGCGCCGCCGGACCTATTCGCCCGTGCTGCCGGTCTCGCCCACCACGGGCGTGGTGTTGCAGGTGCCGGTCGAGGTCATCGACGCTAAGACCGGCCTGATCCGCTTCACCGACGAGGACGGCACCGTCGTCGAGCAGTCGGCGTTCGGCGGCAAGGCCAAGCTGCAGTGGAAGGTCGACTGGGCGATGCGCTGGTTTGCGCTGGGTGTCGACTACGAGATGTGCGGCAAGGACCTGACCGACTCGGTCACCCAGTCGGGCAAGATCGTGCAGGTTCTCGGCGGTCGCAAGCCCGAGGGGCTGATCTACGAACTGTTCCTCGACGAGAACGGCGAGAAGATCTCGAAGTCCAAGGGCAACGGCCTGACCATCGACCAGTGGCTGACGTATGGGACCGAGGAGTCACTGGGCTTCTACCTGTTTCGCGAGCCCAAGAGCGCCAAGCAGCTCCACGCCGGCGTGATCCCCAAGGCGGTCGACGAATACTGGCAGTTCCGTGGCAACCTCGCCGGGCAGGCGCTCGACAAGCAGTTGGGCAATCCGACCTGGCACCTGCTGCGCGCCAATGGCGGTGGTGAAGGTGCGGGCGACACCGTGCCGGTGACGTTCTCGCTGCTGCTCAACCTCGTCGGCGTGCTCGGCGCGGACGCGACGGCGGAGCAGGTGTGGTCCTACCTCGGCAACTACGTGGCCGAGGCCAGCCCCGAAGCGCATCCGGACCTTGCAGAGATGGTCCGCGCCGCGCTCGCCACCAATCGCGACTTCATCGCGCCGACGCTTCATCGCCGTGCGCCGACGGAGAACGAGGCGGCGGCACTGAAGGACCTCGATATACAGTTGGCTTCGCTGGACGGGGCCACGGCCGAAGACCTGCAGAACATCGTGTACGAGATCGGCAAGAACGAGGCTTACGGCTTCGAAAACCTGCGCGACTGGTTCAAGGCGCTGTATGAAACGCTGCTCGGATCGCCGCAGGGGCCGCGCATGGGGAGCTTTATCGCGCTTTACGGCGTTCCCGAAACGAGGCTGCTGATTGCCGAGGCGCTTGCTGCCTGACCTGACGGAGACGCGATGCACCGGACCGACCTGACGCCCGAACAGCTCTGCGAGGAACTGCTCGGGCGCACGCTGAACGATGTGGATGCCGAGGAACGGCGGGTGCTGCAGCGCATCGCCTCTGGTCAGGTGATGGGGCCGGATGCGCAGGAGGAAGCGGCGCTCCACGCCAGCTTCGGCGACCGGCTGGCGGATCGCGTTGCGGCCGTCGGAGGGTCCTGGGGCTTCATCATCGCGTTCGGTGTGATCCTGTTTGGATGGATGCTGGTGAACAGCCGCATTCTGGAGGCATTCGGGCTGCACCCCTTCGATGCCTACCCGTATATCTTCCTCAACCTGATGCTCTCGATGCTGGCGGCGATCCAGGCACCGGTCATCATGATGAGCCAGAACCGCGCCTCCGACAAGGATCGCATCGCGGCGCGGCATGACTACGAGGTCAACTTGCGCACGCAGTTGGAGATCATCCGGCTGCACAAGCGGATGGATCATCTGTTCGCGTATCTCGACAATCGGGATTGTGCGCGGAGCGGCGAAGACACCTGAATCCTGCCCCCGTGGGAAGGATGTGCGCGTGTCACCATCCGCACCCCCGTCATCCCAGCGAAGGCTGGGACCGCTGGCCGCGCAAAGCCCAACCCTCGGCTAGGCGTCCGGACGTTGGCTTGCAGTAAAACGCCAGCGGTCCCA
>NZ_BAAILP010000103.1:0-16910 GCF_054589055.1 Novosphingobium sp. 11B
CGGACGCGGGCAGCTTCGTGGGCTGTTTACGGCCAGCGGTCCCGGATCACGTCCGGGACGACGAAGAGTTGCGACGAGAGTGGTTTCCTTGCGCCAAAACGCCGTGCTAGAGGGCGCACGCAATGACCGACGCGATTGATCCCGGCGAACAGCCGCCCGAAGACGCGACCTACCGCATCCGCCGCGATGGGCCGGGACGCCTTGCCGCTCTGCGCAGGGCATGGCACGAACGCAAGTGGATGCGCCGTTTCGGCTATCTGTGCATGGCAGGCTTTGCCGGCATCGCCGCGTTCTGGGTGTTCCTTGCCCACGACCTGCCGGACGCCAACAAGCTGCTGGAATACCAGCCGCCGCTGCCGACGATGGTGCGCGGGATGGACGGCGAGATCGTCTATTCTTACGCCCGCGAACGGCGCGTGCAGCTGCGCTTTGTCGATTTCCCCAGGCCGATGGTCAACGCCTTCCTCTCGGCCGAGGACCGCACGTTCTGGACGCACGGCGGCGTCGACGTCGGTGGTCTGGCGGGCGCGGTGGTGGATTATGTCACCAAGTACGGCTCGGGCGTACGCGCCAAGGGCGGTTCGACGATCACCCAGCAGGTCGCCAAGAACATCCTGATCGGCGACGAATATTCCGTGACGCGCAAGCTCAAGGAAATGATCGTCGCCCGCCGTATCGAGGGCGTGCTGACCAAGCAGCAGATCCTCGAACTCTACCTCAACGAGATTCCCCTCGGCCGCCGTTCGTTCGGCGTGCAGGCGGCATCGCGCGCCTATTTCGACAAGGACGTCGAGGACCTGTCGCTCAGCCAGAGCGCGTTCCTCGCAATTCTGCCGCGTGCGCCGGAAGTCTACGGCCGCAAGAAGAACGAGGACCGCGCGATCGAGCGCCGCAACTGGGTGCTCGACCAGATGGTACGCAACGGCTGGGCCAGCGCGCAGGACGCCGCCGCCGCCAAGGCGGAGCCGCTTGGCCTCGTCACCCAGCGCACCAGCACGTACGAACCTTCGAACGGTTACTTCCTAGAGGAAGTTCGTCGCCGCCTGATCGGCAAGTACGGCGAAAAGGCCGAGGACGGTCCGAACAGCGTCTATGCGGGCGGTCTTTGGGTGCGCACTTCGCTCGATCCGCAGATGCAGGTCGCGGTGCGTGATGCGCTGCGCAAGGGGCTGCTGCTCTATCACGGCAATCGCGGCTTCGTGCGGCCGATCGCGCATCTGAGCGACCTCGAGAACTGGCAGAGCCAGCTCGTCGTCGCCAACAAGACGATCGACTACAAGGACTGGCGCGTTGGTGTCATCCTCGATGCCTCGGGCAGCACGGGGCGTATCGGCTTCTCCGACGGCAACGTTTCCACGCTGACCGGTATTTCCGACAAGGCCAAGGTCGGCGATCTGGTCGCGGCCCAGCCGGTCGGCGGCAGCACCTGGGCGCTTCGCGGTATTCCCGAAGTCTCGGGCGGGATGATCATCGAGCAGCCGGGCTCGGGCCGCATCCTTGCCATGCAGGGCGGTTTCGATTCCGGGATCGACAGCTTCAACCGCGCGACGCAGGCCGAGCGCCAGCCCGGCTCGACCATCAAGCCCTTCGTCTACGCGACCGCGCTGCAGAACGGCATGACCCCCGCCACGCAGGTCCTCGACGGCACCTTCTGCGTGTTCCAGGGCGCGGGTCTGGGCAACAAGTGCTTCCGCAACTTCGGCGGCGCGGGCGGCTCGGGCAGCCATACGCTGCGCTGGGGCCTCGAACAGTCGCGCAACCTGATGACGGTGCGCATCGCCAACGACGTGGGCATGGCCAAGGTCACGCGCACGTTCCACAACATGGGCATCGGCGATTACCAGAAGTACCTGTCGTTTGCACTCGGCGCGGGCGAGACGACGGTGGGACGCATGATCAACGCCTATGCGGCGCTGGCCAACAACGGCGTGCAGTTCTCCGGTTCGGTGATCGACTACGTCCAGGACCGCAATGGCAAGGTGATCTGGCGGGCCGACAAGGGCACCTGCAACGCCTGCAACATGGCGCAATGGGACGGCAAGCCGATGCCGCGCATCCAGCGCGTCGGCAAGCAGGTGATGGACGCGCCGACGGCGTACCAGACCGTGCATATGCTCGAAGGCGTCGTCACCCGCGGCACGGCCGAGCGCCTGCGCGACCTCAAGCTGCCGATGTTCGGCAAGACCGGCACCACCAATGGGCCGACCGACGTGTGGTTCATGGGCGGCAACCAGGACTACGTGGGCGGCGTCTACATCGGCTATGATACGCCGCGTTCGCTGGGCGGTTACGCGCAGGGTGGCCGAATCGCTGCGCCGATATTCAAGGACGTGGTGCTGGCGACGCCGGGCCGCTGGTCGCACCAGCCGCTGGTAGCGCCGCAAGGCATCCGCATGGTCCGCATCGACCGTGTGACCGGCAAGCGCGTCATGGGCGTCGAGCCCACCGACGAGCCGAAAGCCTCGGTAATCTGGGAGGCCTTCAAGCCCGACACCGAACCGCGCCAGTACACAGCCGAGGACGAGTTCAGCCGCCGCCGCGACGCGCTGGTGGCCTCGATCCGCAGCGCCCGCGACGCGCGCGATGCGAATGCGGCGGCAGCGGCGGGTGACATGGGCAACTTTGCGGAAGAGCAGGGCGGGGTATACTGATCCCCGCCGGGCTGGCCTTCCATAGCGTCGCCGGCCGAACAGGAGGGGAAGTCGATGAAGAGAATGGCGGGTATACGCGGCATCGCAGGTTGCGGTGTCATGGCCCTGATGCTGGCAACGGCGCCGGTCGCGTCCGGAGAGGCGGTTCCGGCGGCGCAGGAAACGAGCGCCGCGCCCGATGTCCGCCCGGACGTCGCGGCCTATCTCAAGGCGTTCTACGCCAAGCCCAACCCGCCTTTCACGCGCGAACTGCTGATGCAGATCCACAAGCTGCCGCCCGCTGCGCTGGCGGCGATGGCGCAGCAGGATCTGCCGATCGGGAACGTGACGACGAAGGACGTGACGATGCCCGGACCGGGCGGTCCGATGGCGCTGCGCCTGTTCGATCCGCGCCCCGAGCGCGGCCCCGGCCCCGTCGTGGTGTTCTATCACGGCGGCGGCTACGTGCTCGGCAGCATCGATACCCATGCCGGGCTCGCGGCGGAGATCGCGCGGCAACTGGACCTGCCGGTGGTGTCGGTCGAGTACCGCCTCGCGCCTGAGAACCCCTGGCCCGCCGCGCCTGACGACGGCGAGGCGGCGGCGCGCTGGGTGGCCGCCAACGGCAAGGCCTTCGGGCGCGCGTTCACCGGCCTGATCCTCAGCGGCGACAGCGCGGGCGGCAATCTCACGCTCGTCACCGCCGCGGCGCTGCGTGACAAGCCTGCGGCCGTGCCGGTGGTGATGCAGATCCCGATCTATCCGGCGACCGATTTCGGCAAGCTCTATCCCTCTTCGAAACTGTTCGCCGAGGGGTACATGCTCGACGCGAAGAGCATGGCGAGCTTTACCGAGCACTATGCGGCCGATCCCAAGAGTCCGCGCACCTCGCCGATCCTCGGTGATCTGGCGGGCCTGCCGCCGACGGTGCTGGTGACGGCGGGGCTCGATCCTCTGCGCGACCAGGGGCGTGCCTATGCCGCCAAACTGGTCGAGGCCGGGGTGCCGACCGCCTACTTCGAGGGCAAGGGCCTGATCCACGGCTTCGCGACGTTCCGCAAGGCGATCCCTTCGGCCCAGACCGACACGGCGGCGTTCCTCCATGTCGCCCGGGCGATGCTTGACGAGGCCGCGCCTCCAAAGAAATGACACGATCGTGTCAACATGACACCCCGTTTCCATGGAAACGGGAGTATCTGAGTCGCGTCATCCGCTGGTAGGACTGGTCGATGAGACCATCCGCCTGAACGGCCGCCTACGCAGCGTCTTCGGCGAGGCGCGGGCGGGATGCGCGCTCAACGACAGCGAACACATGGTGCTTACTGCGGTGGTGGAGGCGCAAGGCGCCCCCACCGTCGCGCAGATCGGCCGCTCGATGGGCCATGCGCGCCAGCTGGTGCAGCGCGCCGCCAATGCCCTGCGCGATGCCGGGCTGGTCGAGACTTTCGAAAATCCCGCACACAAGCGCGCCATGCTGCTGCGTCCGACCGCGAAGGGCGCTGCGCTCAAGCGTCAAATCGACGCGCGCGCCGATGCACTGGCCGCACGGCTGGTGCTCGATTCCGAGGAAGTCGCGGCCGCGACGGCCGCGCTGCGCGCGGTGCGCAGGCAGATAGAGGCGCATTTCCGCGCTCGCTGAGGAGAGGATGATGGACGCCGATCTCGACCGGCTGGCCCCAGTCGGGCCGCTGACCGAATGGCTGGACGCCTTCGTGCCCGAACTGGGCACGGGGCCGCTGCGCACCGCGGTACTCTCGGGGGGCACGTCGAACGTGGTGCTGACGATCGACCGGGGCGAGAAGCCGATGGTCATGCGCCGTCCACCCGCCGTGCCGCCGCCGGGAGCGGAGAAGGGTGTGCTGCGCGAGGCACGCATACTGACGGCACTCAAAGGCACTCAGGTGCCCCATCCGGTGTGTTACGGGTCCTGTTCCGACGACAGCGTGGTCGGCGCGCCGTTCTACGTCATGGAGAAAGTCGAGGGCTGGGCACCGAACTTGCGCGGCGAGAAGATTCACAACGAGCCGCCCTTCGATACGATGCCTTGCGAATACGGCATCCCCTTCGCCATCGTCGACGGGCTGATCGCGCTCGCCAACGTCGATCACGAGGCGATCGGGCTGGGGGACTACGGCAAGCCGGGCCGGTTCCTGGAACGGCAGGTCGATCGCTGGGCGGGCCAGCTGGCGTCCTACAAGGAGCGCTACGGCTACGAGGGCCGCATGCTCGAAGGCTATGCTGAAACCGAGGACTGGCTGCGGCACGCGCGGATGCCGGAGGAAGTGCGCGGGATCATCCACGGCGACGTCGGCACCCCCAACATGATGTTCCGCCACGGCCCTCCGGCGCGCCTTGCCGCGATGATCGACTGGGAGCTGTCCACCATCGGCGATCCGATGATCGACATGGGCTGGTTCACCGGCGGCATGCGCGACGAGGACGATCCGGACCGGGAGTTCCCGACCGCACTGAACAACCCGGCCAACTTCCCGACGAAGCAGGAACTGGCGCGCTATTACTGCGCGGGCACCGGGCGCGACATCCGCGACTTCGAATGGTTCTCGGTGCTCTCGAAATTCAAGTCCGGGTGCCTGCTCGAATACAAGGTGGCGCAGGCGGAGGCGGGGATATTGCCGAAGGAGACGGGGCGCTTCTTCGCGCGCATCGTCGAGCAGTGCTTCCGCGATACCGCCGCGCAAGTGGCGAGAATGCAGTAAATTCCTCCCCCGCCGGGGGAGGAATGGGAGAGAACGATGATCGATTTTTCGACGGACCCGGAATTCCAGGCCAGGCTCGACTGGATGGACCGTTTCGTGCGCGACGAGTGCGAGACGATGGATCTGCTGTTTCCCGAACAGGGCGCTCAGTTCGATCCCTCCTACGCGGCGGCCCGGCGGCACCTGAAGCCGCTTCAGGAGCAGGTCAAGGCGCAGGGGCTCTGGGCCTGCCACCTCGGCCCGCATCTTGGCGGTCCCGGCTACGGACAAGTCAAGCTGGCGCTGATGAACGAGATCATCGGCCGCTCCACCTGGGCGCCGACGGTGTTCGGCACCGCCGCGCCCGATACCGGCAATGCCGAGATTCTCGCCCTGTTCGGCACGGCGGAGCAGAAGCAGAAGTACCTCGGTCCGCTGATGGCCGGCGAGATCGTCTCGTGCTTCTCGATGACCGAGCCGCAGGGCGGTGCCGACCCCGACGTCTTCACATGCCGCGCCGTGCAGGAGGGCGACGAATGGGTGATCGAGGGCGAGAAGTGGTTCTCCTCCAACGCCCGGTTCGCCAGCTTCCTGCTGGTCATCGCCGTGACCGATCCGGACGCCCCGCTGACCGAGCGGATGAGCATGTTCGTCGTTCCCGCCGACACGCCGGGGATCGAGATCCTGCGCAACGTCGCCATCGCCGGGGACTTCGATCCCGAGAACGGGCATCACGCGCATATCCGCTACAACCGCGTCCGGGTGCCGCTCGATCATATGCTCGGGGGGCCGGGCGAGGGGTTCAAGGTGGCGCAGGCGCGGCTGGGTGGGGGCCGCATCCACCATGCCATGCGCACGGTGGGCATGTGCAACCGCGCGCTCGACATGATGCTGGAACGCGCCGTCTCGCGCCGCACCAAGGGCGCGATGCTCGGCGATCACCAGCTGGTGCAGGCCAAGATCGCCGATTCGGTGATCGAACTGGAGCAGTTCCGCCTGCTGGTGCTCAAGACCGCATGGCTGATCGACGAGATCGAGGCGGGCCGCCTGAAGCACGGCGCCGCGCGCAAGCACATCGGCATGTGCAAGGTGGCGATGGCCTCGGTCTATGCGAACGTCGTCGGGCGGGCGCTGGAGGTGCATGGGTCGCTGGGCATCTCGCTCGATATGCCGCTGGCCAAATGGTACGGCGGCAACATGGCGCTGGCCTTCGCCGATGGGCCGACCGACGCGCACCGCTCGCAACTGGCGCGCGCCTGCCTCAAGCGGGTGCGGCCGGCGGAAGGGATGTTTCCGACCGAGCATATCCCGACGCGCACCGCGAAGGCGCTGGAGCGCTACCCGAACGCGAGAGATGCCTGAGATGGACCCGCTGTTCGACTTCACCGGCAAGGTCGCGCTCGTCACCGGCGGGTCGCGCGGGCTGGGCTACCAGATGGTCCGCGCTTTCGCCGAGCGCGGCGCCGATGTCATCGTCGCCAGCCGCAAGCTGGAAGCCTGCGAGGCGGTCTGCGAGGAAATGCGCGGTCTTGGCCGCAAGGCGATGGCGATCAGCGCTCACGTCGGCCGCTGGGACGAATGCGAGCGGCTGGTCGAGGAGGCCTACGCCGCTTTCGAGGCTGTGGATATCCTTGTGAACAATGCGGGGATGAGCCCGCGCATGCCCAGCCACGAAGTCAGCGAGAAGTTGTTCGATTCCGTGCTAAACCTCAACTTCAAGGGGCCGTTCCGGCTTTCGACCCTGGTGGGCAAGCGCATGTTCGACCGCGCCGAGGCAGGCGGGCCGGGCGGTTGCATCATCAATGTGACCTCCTCGGGCTCGATGATGCCGCTGCCGCAGGTGGTGACATACGGCTCGTCCAAGGCCGCGCTCAATGCGATGAGCCGCTCGCTGGCGTGGGAATATGCGCCGCACGTGCGGGTCAACACGCTCTCGCCGGGCGCATTCCGCACCGACATCGTCGAGGCATGGCCCGACAAGGGGCAGGGGCCGATCCCGATCCCGCGCGGGCATGCGGCGAACCCGGAGGAGATCGTCACCGCCGCGCTGTTCCTGGCCAGCCCTGCCTCGGTCAACGTGACGGGCTCGATCGTGCGCTGCGACGGGGGGCAGCATTGAGCCTGCGCGCGGTCATCGGCCGCGCCTTCGGGCCGCCGGAGAGCTATGTCCTCGAAGCATTCGATCCCGGTGCTCCCGGCGAGGGTCAGGTGCGCGTCGGCATCAAGGCCGCTGGTGTGTCCTATGTCGATGTGCTCACCGCGATGGGGCATTACCAGTTCAAGCCGCCACTGCCCTTCATCCCCGGAAGCGAGGCGGCGGGCGTGGTCGAGGCGGCGGGGCCGGGCGTGACGCACCTCGCCCCCGGCGACCGCGTGTTCTGCGGCGGGCTCGGCGGGTTGTTTGCCGAGGCGAACCTGTTCAAGGCCGCCAACATGGCCAAAGTGCCCGAAGCGATGAGCTTCGAGCACGCCGCCGTCTTCGCGGTGAACTACCAGACCGCGTACTACGCGCTGGCCGATCGCGGGCGCGCGAAGCCGGGCGAGACGCTTCTGGTGCTCGGTGCGGCGGGCGGGACCGGATACGCGGCGATCCAGGTCGGCAGGCATCTTGGCCTGCACGTCATCGCCTCGGCATCCAGTCCGGAGAAGCAGGCGGCGGCACTGGCGGGCGGGGCGCATGCGGTCGTCACCACCGGCGCCGAAGACTGGCGCGAGCAGGTCATCGCGGCGAACGACGGCAAGCCCGTCGACATCGTCTTCGATCCCGTGGGCGGCGAGGCGAGCGAGCCCGCATTCCGCAACCTGGGATATGACGGCCGTCACCTCGTCATCGGTTTCACCGCCGGGATCGCGGCACTGCGCACCAACCTGCCGCTGCTGAAGTCCGCCAGCCTCATCGGCGTGCAGATGCGTGACCATGCTCTGCGGCGCCCGGCCGAAGCCGAGGCGATGCGGCGAAAGGTGATAGAACTGGCGGGCGAGGGCGCGTTCTCTCCCGCGATTGCCGAGAGGTATCCGCTGAAGGACTACGCCGCCGCCATGAACGCGGCATTTTCAGGCAAGGCTGCGGGCCGCGTGGTGCTGGTGATGGAGTGAAACCCGCGCCGCCAGGCTCTCTCCGAACAAACGCCCTGGCGATCGTTCGGAGCGCAAGGCGGTGGGCGCGATCTCGATCATTCGCCAGCGTTCGGCGGCGAACCTGTTCTTCCGCCGTTCGCGCCAGCATATTCGCGAGGACGAGACCGACCTGTCTATCCTGTGGTTCGTGAAGCGCGGAGAGCTTGCCGTCTCCAATCAGTGCGGCGGTGAGGTGGCGCGGGCCGGGGACTTCATCATCACCCGCTCGATGTCGCCGTTCTTCATGGAATGCCGCACCGGCGGCGACGGAATGCACGAAGTGCTCCCGTCACCGTGCCCACGCACATCCTTCGCGGGTTCGTGCGGCAGGACTTCAGCACCGGCCTGTTCATGGCGATGGAGCGGGCCGAACTCGCCCTTGCCGAGACGCTGCTGAGCGAAGTCTTCGCCGACGACGGCCGCATCGGCGAGGCGTCCGCGCGGCTGCTGGTCGATACCGCGCTCGGCCTGATCGGCAATGCCATCCGCGCCATCGAAGACATGGCACCGCCGCGCCGGTCGATCGCCGAGCGGCGGTTGGCGGACGTGCTGCGCTTCATCGAGGTGCACTTGTCCGACCCCCTGCTGTCGACGGCCATGGTTGCGAAAGGCTGCGGGATTTCTCCGCGCTACCTCTCGTTCCTGCTGCGCCTGCGCGACACCTCGTTCTCGGAGTTGGTGTGGGAGCAGCGGCTGGCCAAGGCGAAGGCGTGGCTGTCCAGTTCCGATCCGCGCGACATATCGATCAGCGAGATCGCCTATGGCGTCGGGTTCAAGAGCCCGGCGCACTTCAGCCGCATGTTCAAGCGCGTCTTCGGCGCCAACCCGCGCGAGTATCGCGGCGAAAGCGTGGCGGAGCAAACGGTGATCGCTCCCGCCGCGGAACCCTTCGCCGACTATCCCGCGCAGTATTCGGCGGCGAGCAGCCTGCTCCAGTAAGATCGCTCCGGCGAAAGCGCGGGGGAGCGATGCTTTCGGACGCCGGATAGTGCCTGCTTGCGTCGTCGCCGGGGCTGATCGATCCTCGGTGACGAGGAAATCGGAAAAAAAGGACTGTCCATGAAGATGAAGCTCGTCGCGCTCACCCGCCCACAGCCCGGTCGCGAGGCCGAGTATCACGAATGGTACGATACCAGACACCTGCCGGAACTGGTCAACACGTTCGGCATGGCGGGTGCCCAGCGCTACAAGCTCGCAGCGCGGCTGATGGGGGAGGACCCCAACGAATTCCTTGCGATCTATGATGTGGAAGCCGACGACCCGATGGCCTTTCTTGCCGCCATCGGCGCGGCCTCGAAGTCAGGCGAACTGACGCAGAGCGACGCGCAGGACTTTGGCACCTGCTACACTGCGCTGTTCACCGAGCACGGCGATCGGGTGGTGCCGGGGTAATCGCTGGCATAGCGGCACGCTACGTTATAAAGGGTCTCCCGGGGCATGTTTTTCGGGGGAAGTTATGCACTTGCGCGGGTGGCTGGGCATTGCGGGCCTGACGATGTCAAGCAATCTGGCGGCCCAAGCTGTATTGCCAGACGGGCCGTCGATAGACCGTATCGCGCAAGTCGAAACTTATACCGCGCCTCTGCAGCCGGGCATGTTCGCGGACGAAAAGCACGTACTGCCGTTACTCTTCATGCTGCGATTTCCGGTATTTCCGGACACCCCGGCAACATTGCCCATGCTGATCGAGCATGGCGATGCGCGGGCCCTGACCGAAGGGACGGCCGTTCCGGACCTCTATCACAGGGTCTTCGCCGACCGTGTCGAACTGCACTGGCTGGCGTCTGTGGACCGCAAGGCGCAATCGGCTTCGCTGTGCCGCCTGACGGTACGCCCTGATCGGCTGGAGCGCGGCGCGGGGATCGTTCCCTCGCAATTGATCCGCTACGTGCCGGGTCCGGACTGCGCCTTTGCGAAGGGCAAGCTGCCCTTGGCCCTGGTGCGGCCATACCCGGGCAAGGAGCGGGTGCTGCCGCCCGCGAAAGTCCATGCGACGCGCACGTTTTCCGGCTGGAAGGTGTCGGTTGTCTCCGCTGCCAGGGGTGCACCGCCCGTCAATGCCTTCGTCGAGAAGGCCTGGGGCGGGGACGATGCGCCGCTGGCGCTCAACGTCGATGCCAGGGACATCGATAATGCGACCGGCCTGCGCGGTGCCTACTGGGAGTTCGGGGTGCCTTACGATCCGCGCGTCGGGGCGGTGCTTCGTTTCACCCGGCCGGACATGGTCAAGCTCTATCAGGATGACGCCTATCGCCTCGCAGCCTGCCGCTTCACCGCGGCGTCCAAGGGCCGCGATGCCTCCGCCGGGCTGCCGCAGTTGCCCGAAGCATTCGCATGGTGCGCGAAACAGGTGCTTGCCACAGGAAAGACCGTGCCCGATTTCCCGCGACCGGCGCCGCCTCCACCGCCGATGCCGCCAAGACCGGCTCCTGCGCCCGCGAAGTGAACGCCGTCAGCGGCCCACGAACTTCGGGGCGCGTTTTTCCTTGAGGGCCTGAATGCCCTCCAGATGATCCATGCTGCGGACCGAGACGCTTTCGTAGGCGATGCCGGCGTCCATCAGTGCCGTCGCCAGCCGCTTGAGTTCGAGGTTGGTGAGGATCTTCGTCGCCCGGATTGCCACCGTCGCGCCTGCCAGCAGCTTCGCGCAGAACGCATCCACCCTGGCGTCGAGTTCATCTGCCGGGACGCAATGGTTGATCAGCCCGATCTCCGCCGCCTTGCCGGCCGTAAGGAGGTCGCCGGTCAGCAGGTATTCCTTCGCCCGCGTCAGGCCGATGCGCTGCGCCCAGATCACCGCGCCGCCGTCCCCCGCGACAAGGCCGAGGCCGACGTGCGGGTCGCCGATCTTCGCGCCTTCGGCGGCGAAGATCACGTCGCACAGGAGCGCCAGCGTCGCGCCGAGGCCGACCGCGTGGCCGTTCATCCGGCACACCACGGGCTTGTCGATGTCGAGCAGGGTGGAGACGATCCGTTTGGCCACGCGCGTCTCGTGGTCGAAGAGGTGGGGATTGCGCGCATTGTTCTCGATGTGGTCGAGGTCGCCGCCTGCCGAGAAGGCCCGGCCCGCGCCGGTCAGCACGACGACGTCCGATCCGGTATCGACCTGTGCGAACCACATCGCCTCGGCCAGATCGTCGTGAAGTTGCAGGTTTACCGCGTTCAGCGCCTCGGGCCGGTTGAGCGTGATGCGCAGCAGCCGTCCTTCGCGGGCCATTTCGATCGTGGCCAACTGTGGCAGGGCGGGCGCGGTATCGGTCATTTCGGCAGGTCTCCTCTTCCCTCCAGCGTCATAGGCCGGGCGGTATCGAGGACCATGCGAAAACGCGATTTTGCCCAAACCTTTCGCTCCGGCGAAACCTTTACCCTTCGCGTTGCCAAAGCGGGCGAAGTTCGATCTACCGGGCTGAACGCATGCGCAGCAGCGCGGCTAGGCGGAGAGGTTACGGCACGATGACGCAGTTCGACGAGACTTTCGACTGGGTGGTCGTAGGAAGTGGCGCAGGCTCGATGGCTTCGGCGCTCTTGATGAAGCAGGCGGGCAAGACCGTCGTGATCCTCGAGAAGGCGCAGTGGATCGGCGGCACCACGGCGAAGTCCGGCGGGGTCATGTGGATACCCGGCAACCGCTTCATGGACCCCGGCGAGGACAGTCTGGAACGCGCTTGCCAGTACCTCGACGCGGTGGTGCCCGACGATGCGGAATCCCCCGGCACCAGCCCCGCGCGCCGCCGCACTTATGCGGTCGAAGCGCCGAAGATGCTGGACTTCATCGTTTCGCAGGGGGTCAGGATGGAGCGCGGCTCCCGCTTCTGGCCCGACTACTACGATGAACTCCCCGGCGGTATGAAGACCAGCCGCACCGTTACGGCTTTGCCCTTCGACAAGAATGAGCTGGGCAAGGAATGGGCGGACAAGCTGCGTCAGGGCTTCGCCGAAGTGCCGGTCAAGCTGGACGATGCGATGAAGCTGCCCTTCGCGAAGCATTCGTGGGCGATCAAGCGGCTGATCGTCGGGATCGGGTTCAAGATCATCCTCGGCAAACTGACCGGCAAGCATTGGGTCACCGCCGGCGCGGCCTTGCAGGGGCGCATGCTCAAGGCGGTTCTGGACAATCAGGCGGCGGATATCCGCATCAATTCGCCCGTCAGCGAAGTCATCATGGAAGGCGAAAAGGCCGTCGGCGTCGTCACCGAGAAGGACGGCAGGCCTTGGCGCATCGGTGCGCGGCTGGGCATCCTGATGAACGCGGGCGGTTTCTCGATGAACCAGGCGATGCGCGACACCTACATGCCGGGCACGCAGTCGAAGTGGTCCAACGGCATCGAGACCGACACCGGCGACATGCACCGCGAACTCGCCGCGAAGGGGGCCGCGCTGGCGCAGATGGACCAGATGGTCGGCTTCCAGATGACCGACGCGCCCGGCTGGGACACCGACTACGTCAAGCCGGGCACCCAGAGCACCACCGCCAAGCCGCATGCGATCCAGGTCGACCAGTCGGGCCTGCGCTACATGAACGAGGGCGGCTCCTACGAGGCGTTCTGCGAGACCATGCTGGTGCGCAACCGCACCGTGCCCGCAGTGCCGAGCTGGGCGATTCTCGACCAGCAGTACATGGACGAATACGCCGTCGCCGGTAAGGGCACGGCCAAGAAGAACATGGCCAAGTGGCTCGCCTCGGGCTGGATGCGCAAGGCGGATACGGTTGGCGAACTGGCCGGGATCATCGGCGTCCCTCCCGGCGCTCTGGAAACCACGGTCGCGCGCTGGAACGGCTTCGTGCGCGGCGGCCGCGACGAGGATTTCCAGCGCGGCGAGCGGGCCTACGACAACTTCCTCGGCGATCCGTTCTTCAAGGACGGCCCGAACCAGACGATGGGCACGATCGACAAGGCGCCGTTCTATGCCTTCCCGGTCTATCCGGGTGACGTCGGGACTTACGGCGGCGTGGTGTGCGACTGCGATTCGCGGGTGCTGCGCGAGGACGGCTCGGCGATCGAGGGGCTCTATGCCTGCGGCGTCACCACCGCCTCGCCGATGGGCCGCGTCTATCCCGGCGCCGGGGCGAGTGTCGGCCCGTCGATGACCTTCGGCTGGATCGCGGCCAAGCACGCGGCCGGCCTCGGCAACCAGGTGTCCTGAAACGCAGATACCGCAGGGGCGGTTCGCCCGTCCTTGCCAGCGGGGCCCGCCCTGAACCAATGTTCAGCTATCCCAGCAGCCACGAGCTGTCCGAGAGAGGAATCATGAGCGAAACGCCAACCAACCGGGCCATCCCCGACGCCGCCACACAGGTCGACATCTACCGTCGAATGATCCGCATCGAGCGCAACGACGACCTCACCCGTCAGCAGATCCGCCGCGGCCGCATCACCGCGCCATATTATTCGGCGCGCGGGCAAGAGTGCATTCCCTCGGCGATCTCGGTGCTGCTCAACAATGACGACAAGATCTGCACGATCTATCGCGGCATCCACGACATGGTCGCCAAGGACATGCCGCTGCGGCCCCTGTGGGCAGAAATCTGCGGCCGCGTCGACGGCACCTGCAAGGGCAAGGGCGGCCCGATGCACCTCACTCACCCGGAGACCGGCGTCATGGTGACGACGGGCATCGTCGGCTCCTCGATGCCGATCGCCAACGGCTTCGGTTGGGCGGCGCTGCTCGACGGCACGAAGCAGGTCACCGTCGCCTACTTCGGTGATGGCGCCAGCAACATCGGCGCCTTCCACGAGGCGCTGAACCTCGCCTCGGTGTGGAAGCTGCCGGTGATCTTCGTGTGCCAGAACAATGGCTTTGCCGAGCACACCCGCTACGAGAACGGCACCTCGGTGGACTTCATCGCCAAGCGCGCGGCCGGTTACGGTATGCCGGGCTACACGGTGGACGGCAACGATCCGCTCGACGTCTATGCCCATGCCCACGCCGCGATCGAGCGCGCCCGCGCCGGTGAAGGGCCGACCTTGCTGGAGTGCAAGACCTTCCGCTTCATGGGCCACGTCTTCGGCGACAACGACGCCTACATGACCAAGGAAGAAAAGGCCGCCGCGATCGAGGCCGATCCGCTGCCGCGCTTCCGTCAGAAGCTGATCGACGACGGTGTCGCCAGTGCCGAGCAGCTCGACGAACTCACCGCGAAGATCGAGGCCGAGGTCAACGACGCCATCGACTACGCAATGGCCTGTGAATTCCCGTCCGACGATGAACTGCGCCGCGACGTCTTTGCCGAGGAGATTCCGGCATGAGCACTGACACCCTGGAAGCCCCCGTCGTCGAGACGGTGAAGATGAACGGCCTGCAGGCCATCAATGCCGCGCTGAGCGAGGCGATGGAAGCCGATCCCAAGGTCCTCGTTCTGGGCGAGGACATCGCCGACAACGAGGGCGGCGGTGTCTGCGGCGTGACGCGCGGGCTGTCGACGAAGTTCGGCACCAGCCGCGTACGTTCCACCCCGATCTCCGAACAGGCGATCATGGGCGCGGCGATCGGTGTGGCGATGGCCGGCTACAAGCCGGTGGCCGAGATCATGCTGATGAACTTCACGACCGTCGCCATGGACATGATCGTCAACCACGCGGCCAAGCTGCGCTTCATGTCCGGCGGCCAGAGCCAGGTGCCGCTGGTGATCCGCACCATGACCGGCGGCGGCAACCAGACCGCCGGGCAGCACGCCGACTTCTACGAGGCGTGGTTCGCGCACACCGCGGGCATCAAGGTGGTGATCCCCTGGACCCCGGGCGACATGAAAGGCCTCTATCTTTCGGCGATCCAGGACCCGGATCCGGTCATCATCATCGAAAGCGTCAAGACGCTGTTCGTGCCGATGGACACGCCGGTCAATCAAGGTCCGATCCCGCTCGGCAAGGCCAACGTGGTGACGCCGGGCACGGACCTTACCATCGTCTCCTACGGGCAGATGATGTTCACGGTGATGCAGGCGGTCGAGGAACTGTCGGCGGCAGGCGTCTCGGTCGAAGTGGTGGACCTGCGCACGATCTCGCCGTGGGACAAGGAAACGGTGCTGGCCTCGGCCGAGAAGACCGGACGCCTGCTGGTGGTCCACGAAGCGGGCCGCAACTTC
This sequence comes from Novosphingobium sp. 11B, assembly GCF_054589055.1. Classification (NCBI taxonomy): domain Bacteria; kingdom Pseudomonadati; phylum Pseudomonadota; class Alphaproteobacteria; order Sphingomonadales; family Sphingomonadaceae; genus Novosphingobium; species Novosphingobium sp. 11B. The sequence goes on from NZ_BAAILP010000103.1 coordinate 15,528, forward strand.
GGTCCCGGCGCGGAGATCGCCGCGACGGCGCAGGAAGTGCTGTTCGGCAAGCTCAAGGCGCCGGTCGGCCGCCTTGGCGCGCCGTACTGCGCGGTGCCCTTCGCGAAGAAGCTGGAGGATGCGTACCTTGTGCAGCCGCCCGAGATCGTCGCGGAGGTCAAGCGGCTGATGGCGATCTGATCCGTCCGGCTAGTTCGCTGCGCTCTCAAGCCTACCGGCCCTGCCGCACGCGGGAGGGCTAAGCGGTGGCCTTTCGTTCCCCTCCCGCTTGCGGGAGGGGGCAGGGGTGGGCCTTACTTAGCCCAGCACCGCCTGCTCGCGCTTCTCGGGCCGGATGTAGATCGAGGTGATCTTCGGCGAGAGCGCTTTCATCCGCGTCTCCAGGTTTTCGATCAGCGTTTCCGCCTCGCCCATCGGCAGGTCGTCGGCAAAGTCCGCGCTGATCGCCACGAACACCGCGTCCGGTCCTGTGTGGACGGTGCGCACATGGTTGACCGAGGTGATGTGCGGGTTGCCTTCCATCACCCCGCGCAGCCCGGCAATCAGTGCCGGGTCGGCGGCCTCTCCGATCAGCAGGCCCTTGGACTCGCGCGCCAGCAGCACCGCGACGGCCGCCAGCACCAGGCCGATCAGAACCGATGCCGCGCCGTCGAGCCTCGGCTCCGCGAAGTGGCCGCTAGCCCAGATGCCGAGCGCTGCGATGACGAGGCCGATGAGCGCTGCGCTGTCCTCGAACAGGACGATGAAGCCCGGCGGGTCCTTGGAGCGGCGGATCGCTTGCCACCAGCTCTGCCCGGCGCGGCCCGCGTTGAACTCCTTCACCGCGATGGCCCAGGATGCGCCCTCCATGAGGAAGGCGACGCCCAGCACGATGTAGCTGAGGGTTGGGTCCTCGACCGCGCGGGGCTCGCGGATATGGGCGATGCCCTCGTAGATCGAAATACCCGCGCCGCCCGCGAAGATCAGGATCGCGACGACGAAGGCCCAGAAGTATAGCTCGCGCCCGTAGCCGAAGGGATGGGCGGCGTCGGCTGCGCGCTTGCCCTGCTTCTGGCCGTAGAGCAGCAGGATCTGGTTACCGCTGTCGACAAGCGAATGGACACCCTCGGTCGCCATGGCGGAAGAGCCGCCGATACCTGCCGCCACGAACTTGGCGACGGCGATGCCCATGTTCGCCGCCAGCGCGCCGTAGAGGACGATGTTGTCGCGGATGTGTCCGGAAGTCTTGGCCATGCCCGGCACAACGAGCGGCGGGGCAGGGCGTTGCTTACCGTCGTCCCGGACTTGATCCGGGACCGCTGCCCCTGAACAGCCTACCCGTCGCTTAGACACCTTGTCGCATGAACTGCGCCTAAAGACAGCCACCGGTCCCGGATCAAGTCC
>NZ_BAAILP010000104.1:0-11571 GCF_054589055.1 Novosphingobium sp. 11B
TCCTCACCCGCCTGCCGCTCCCCGCCGTTCAGGCCGACGCGCAGGATTTTGCGAAGGCCATGCGCTGGTTCCCGGTCGCCGGGCTGGCGGTGGGCGCGGCGATCACTCTTCCATGGTGGCTGCTCCAGCCGCGCGATCCGTGGCTGGGCGCTCTGGCCGCGCTTGCCGGTTGGGTGGCGATCACCGGCGCGCTGCATCTCGACGGCCTCGGCGACGTGGCGGACGGTGCGGGAGCCGTCCACGGTGACCGCGCGCGCCTCTCCGCCGTCATGGCCGATCCGCATGTCGGCAGCTTCGCCGTTGTCGCGATCGGCCTGCAACTGCTCGCCAAGCTTGTGCTGCTCCACGCGCTGGCGCCCGCGCAATGGCCCGCGCTGGTCATGGTGCCGGTGCTGGCGCGCATCGCCCCGATCGGCTGGACGCTGTTCCTGCCGCCGCTGCACTCCGGCCTCGGCTCCCGCTTCCGCGAGGGCGTCAGCCGCCTGCACCTGATCGGCTGGAGCCTCGCCGCGATCCTCGCCGCCGTGCTGACCTCGCCCGCGCTGCTGGCGCTGTTCGTCGCCGTGCCGCTCTGGGGCTGGTGGCTGCACGCGAAGCTCGGCGGCATCTCGGGCGACGGCCACGGCGCCGGGATCGAGCTTGTCGAGACCGCCCTGCTGCTCGCGCTGGTGCTGCTGCCGTGACCCCCGACCTGCTCCACCACGGCGGCCGCCTCGCCGAAGCCGCGCGCCTTTACGGCGGCGATCCGGCGCAGTGGCTGGACCTCTCCACCGGCCTCAATCCCGCGCCTTGGAGCCCGCCCGACAATCTGCGCATCGACTGGCACGCCCTGCCCGATCCCGAAGCGCTCGCCGCCCTCGAACGGACCGCCGCGCGCCACTTCGGCGCCGAGCCCCGCCACGTCTGCGCCGTCCCCGGCAGCGAGACCGCGCTGCGCCTCCTCGCCGGAATCTTGGACTTGCCCGGCCGCGCGCTGGCCCCCGCCTACCGCACCCATGCCGAGGCCTTCGCCCGCTCCCGCCCGATCACCTTCGCCGGGCCAACCGAGGGTGCCGAGGCCGTCGTCCTCGCCAACCCCAACAACCCCGACGGTCTGCTGCGCGGGTGCACCGCCGTGCTCGACTGGTACGACGCCATCGCCGCGCAAAGTGGCTGGCTGATCGCCGACGAAGCCTTCGCCGACTGTCACCCGCAAGCCAGCGTCGCCGGACACGTCGCCGACGACCGCCGCCTCATAGTCCTGCGCTCTTTCGGCAAGTTCTTCGGCCTCGCAGGGCTTCGCCTCGGCTTCGTGATCGCGCCGAGGCACGTGCTGGACCGCCTGCGCGCCCTGACCGGCAGCTGGCCCCTCCACACCGCCGCGCTCGAACTCGGCAGCGCCGCCTATGCCGACGCCGCGTGGATAGAGCGCACCCGCGCCGAACTCCCCGGCCGGGCCGCCGCGCTCGACGCGGTGCTGGAGCGCCACGGCCTGTCCCCGCAAGGCGCCTGCCCGCTGTTCCGCTACCTCTCGGGCGTGGACGCAGGCGCGCTGTTCGAACGGCTGGCCAAGGCTCGCATCCTCACCCGTCCCTTCGCCGAGCGCCCCGACACCCTGCGCCTCGGCGTCCCCGCCGATCCCGCCGCGCTGGACCGCCTCGACCGGGCGCTTGGTGATGGCTGAACCCATCGCCGCCGCCGCGCTCGCGATCGAGGCCGTGCTCGGCTGGCCCGCGCGGCTCCACGCCCTGACCGGCCACCCGGTCGGCCTCTTCGCCCGGATCATCCGCGCCTGCGAGCGCCGCCTCAACCGCCGCGACGCCTCGCCCGCACGGCGCCGCCTCGCGGGCATGCTCGCCACCGCGCTGCTCGTCGCCCTCACCGGCGGCCTCACTCTCGCGATCGAGATCGCCGTCCGCGCCCTCGCAGGCGCATGGGCCTGGCCGATCCTCGCCCTGCTCGCATGGCCCGCGATGGCCGCGCGCAGCCTCGACGACCACGTCCGCCCGATCCGCGACGCCCTGCTGCGCGGCGACCTGCCCGAGGCCCGCCGCACCGTCGGCATGATCGTCGGCCGCGACACCCGGAACCTCGACGCGCCCGCCACCGCCCGCGCCGCCATCGAGAGCCTGGCCGAGAGCTTCTGCGACGGCGTCGTCGCGCCGCTGTTCTGGCTGCTCCTGCTGGGCCTGCCGGGCGCGTGGATGCTCAAGGCGATCAGCACCGCCGACAGCATGATCGGCCACCGCGAGGAGCCTTACGGCCCTTACGGCTGGGCCGCCGCCCGCCTCGACGATCTCGTCATGCTGATACCCGCCCGCCTCGCCGGAATGCTGCTGTGCGTTGCGGGCATGGGGGCCGGGCTCAGGGGCTGGCGCGTGATGGCCCGCGACCACGCCCGCCACGCCTCGCCTAACGCGGGCTGGCCCGAGGCGGCGATGGCGGGCGCGCTGGGCATCCGCCTCGCCGGTCCGATCGCCTACGACGGCGTGCTTGCCGACAAGCCGTGGATCGGTGAAGGCGGCATCGCGGCACCGCACCACCTCTCCCGCGCGCTGACGATCTACCGGCGCGCCTGCCTGATACTGGGCCTGATATTGGGGATCATCGCTATGGGAATCGCATGGCTGGCCTGATGCTGCAGGGAACCGGCTCCGACGTCGGCAAGTCGGTGCTGGTCGCAGGGCTCTGCCGCGCCGCCGCCAACCGGGGGCTCACCGTCCTGCCGTTCAAGCCGCAGAACATGTCGAACAACGCAGCCGTCACGCCCGAGGGCGGCGAGATCGGCCGCGCGCAGGCGCTGCAGGCCATCGCCGCGCGCGCGCCGCTCCATGTCGACATGAACCCGGTGCTCCTGAAGCCCCAGGCCGACCGCACCTCGCAGCTGATCGTCCACGGCCAAGTACGCGGCACGCTGGGCGCCGCCAACTTCCGCGAGGCGCGCCGCCCGCTGCTCGGCGAAGTGCTCGAAAGCTACCGCCGGCTGGAGGCCCGCTGCGACCTCGTCCTCGTCGAGGGGGCGGGCTCGCCCGCCGAGATCAACTTGCGCAGCGGCGACATCGCCAACATGGGCTTCGCACGCGCGGCCGGGGTGCCGGTGGTGCTGGCGGGCGACATCGACCGAGGCGGCGTCATCGCCGCCGTGGTCGGCACCCGCGCGGTGATCGATCCCGAGGACGCGGGGATGATCCACGGCTTCATCATCAACAAGTTCCGCGGCGATCCCGCCCTCTTCACCGACGGCTACGAGGCGATCGAGCGCCTCTCCGGCTGGCGCGGCTTCGGCGTCCTGCCGTGGGAGCCCGCCGTCGCGCAGCTGCCGAGCGAAGACGCCGTGATCCTCGAACGCGGGCTCGGCGCGAAGCCCGGCAAGCTGCTGGTCGCCTGCCCGATCCTGCCGCGCATCGCCAACTTCGACGACCTCGACCCGCTGCGGCAGGAGAGCGGCGTGGACGTCGCGATGATCCCGCCCGGCACCCCGATCCCGGCCGAGGCGGCGCTGATCGTCCTGCCTGGCTCCAAGGCGACGATCGCCGACATGGCCTTCCTTCGGACACAGGGCTGGGACATCGACGTCCTCGCCCATCACCGGCGCGGCGGGGCGGTACTGGGCATCTGCGGCGGCTACCAGATGCTCGGCCGCAATATTGCGGACCCACACGGCATCGAGGGGCCGCCGGGCGAAGTCGCCGGGCTCGGCCTGCTCGACGTGACGACGGTGCTGGCGGGCCGCAAGACGCTGCAGCAGGTCGAGGGCACGGCGATGGACGCCCCGTTCACCGGCTACGAGATGCACATGGGCGTGACCGAGGGGCCTGACGCCACGCGGCCTTTCGCGCGACTGGCGCAGGGCCGCGCGGACGGCGCCATCGGGCGAGACGGGCGGACTTTCGGCACCTACTGCCACGGCCTGCTCGCCAAGCCGGGCCTTCGCAGCGCCCTGCTCGCCCGCATCGGCGCGCAGTCGGACGGCTTCGACAACGACGCCCGCGTCGATGCCGCACTCGATGCGCTGGCCGAGGCGATGGAGCGCCATCTGGACATCGACGGGCTGCTCGCCCTGGCAGGAGTTACCTTATGATGCGCAGCCTTCTGGTCCTGGGCGGCGCCCGTTCGGGCAAGAGCCGCCATGCGCAGGCGCGCATCGAGTCTCAGTCCGGCCACCTTTGCTACATCGCCACCGGGCAGGCATTCGACGGTGAAATGACCGAACGCATCGCCCGCCACCGCGAGGATCGCGGGCCGCGCTGGACCACGCTGGAGGAACCGCTCGATCTGGCAGGCGCCATCGACAGGGCCGCGCGGGAAGCGGATGCGGTGCTCGTCGACTGCCTGACGCTGTGGCTATCGAACCTGATGTTGGCAGACCTGCCGCTGGACGGGCCGGTCACGGCTTTGCAGGAGGCGATCCGCCGCTGCCCGGTCCCGCTGGCGCTGGTATCCAACGAGGTGGGCCTGAGCATCGTCCCCGAGAACGCCCTCGCCCGGCGCTTTCGCGACGAAGCGGGACGCCTGAACCAGACCATCGCCGCGACGGTCGATGAAGTCGAATTCGTCGCTGCGGGGCTGCCGCTCAAGCTGAAATAGAGAAATTCCGCCTCAATTGGGCAGTGAATGTCGCCGATCCTGCGCAAACGGATCGTGGCGATAGCCGGCTTCCCATGCGGCTCTCTGCTGGGGACTGGCGTAAGGATTGCTGGAAAGCGGAATACCGGCCTGCGCGGCCTTGATGCCCCAGAAATGGGCACGTTGAACATTGGACAATGTGCGGCTCATGACTTGCTGATACTGCCTGCCGCAACGCGGCAACGCACGCGCAAGATGCAGGGGTTAACGCATGTTAACGGCAGACGGCGCCGCGGACGCGATGAACTGCGCGGGGCGATGAGACGTCAATGTGGGGATATGGTGCACCCGACAGGATTCGAACCTGTGGCCTCTGCCTTCGGAGGGCAGCGCTCTATCCAGCTGAGCTACGGGTGCAGTGCCAGCGCGGTTAGCAGACGGAAGCGGGGCTTGCCAGCGCCAAATGCGATGACTTGTCAGTTCTTGATATGTTCCTATGATGGCGATCATGGCCGAAGCTGATTCGCTCTCCCTCGCCCCTTCGCATGGGCATACCGCCGTGGACGTGGCTCGCGGGATCGCCCGGCTGTTCGCCCGCAACGGCATCTGGTGCATGCCGGAAATGCCGCTGCGCTGTGGGCGGCGGGCCGATCTCATGGGGATCGACGCCAAGGGGCACGTCATCATCGTCGAGATCAAGGTGGCGCGCGCGGACCTGCTCGGCGACGGCAAGTGGACCGACTATCTCGACTACTGCGACCGGTTCTACTGGGGGCTCTCTCCTTTGCTGGACCGCAGCCCGCTTGAGAGCGAGGCGTTCCTGCCCGACAGTTGCGGGGTGATCGTGGCCGATGGCTACGACGCGGAAATCCTGCGCCCCGCTCCCCTGCGCCAGCTTGCCGCCGCCCGGCGCAAGGTGGAGACGGAGCGTCTGGCGCGCGCCTCGCTGCGGCGGCTGGTGACGCTGGGCGATCCGCATACGCTGCAGTGGGGGAGCGAGGGCTAAGAGAGCCCACCCCCAACCCCTCCCGCATGCGGGAGGGGAGCGAGACTTGGTCCTGACCGCAGGGAAGTGCCTAGCCGCAGCGGGGTGGGCACCACGCCAGGCTATCCGCCACAGCCGGGCACTTCTGCAACTTATCCGCAATTTTCTTGCGCTTTGCCGTAATTCACACTAAGTGACCCGCCAGCAACCGGCGTGCGGGGTCCGCCCCGCCGCAATCCGAGAGCAGCGTGAGGTCGCGGCATCCAGCCAAGACCGGCCCGGACTGGCGGTTGCGACCAACTAGCTTCCTTCCTCACGCAGGGTCGCCGCAACGACACCTCGCTGTGCGCGCGCCTTTTTTCAAAAGCCTTGCGCGCCCCGCACTTTTGAAAGTGACGCATGTCCTATTTCTCCGAACTTGGCCTCGCCGAGCCGATCCTCCGCGCGCTCGCCGTCAAGGGTTACACCGATCCCTCGCCTATCCAGCGCAAGGCGATCCCCTCGCTGCTCGAAGGCCGTGACCTCCTCGGCATCGCGCAGACCGGCACCGGCAAGACCGCCGCGTTCTCGCTGCCTTCGCTCCACCGCCTCGCGCAGGACCCCAAGCCGCGCCAGAACGCCGGCTGCCGCATGCTGGTGCTCTCGCCCACCCGTGAACTCGCCGCGCAGATCGCCGAGAACATGCGCGGCTACGCGAAGTTCCTGAATCTGACGGTCCAGTGCATCTTCGGCGGCGTGCCCGTGGGCAAGCAGGCCCGCGCGCTGGAGCGCGGCGTCGACATCCTCGTCGCCACCCCTGGCCGCCTGCTCGACCTGATCGACCAGCGCGCGCTGACGCTGCGCCACGTCGAGATCTTCGTCCTCGACGAAGCCGACCAGATGATGGACCTCGGCTTCATCGTTCCGCTCAAGCGCGTCGCCGCGCTGCTGCCCAAGACGCGCCAGAGCCTGTTCTTCTCGGCCACCATGCCGCAGGCGATCGCCGACCTCGGCCGCCAGTTCATCAACGACCCGGTCAAGGTCGAAGTGGCGCCGCAGTCGACCACCGCCGAGCGCGTCGAACAGTTCGCCACCCACATCAACCAGGCCGAGAAGCAGGCGCTGCTGACCCTCTCGCTGCGCGCGGGCCTTGCGCCTGATGCCGAGGAGAAGGCATCGCACGGCGCCATCGACCGCGCCCTGGTGTTCACCCGCACCAAGCACGGCGCCGACCGCGTCGTGCGCCACCTCGTCGCCGCCGGCATCCCGGCCGCCGCGATCCACGGCAACAAGAGCCAGGCCCAGCGCACCGCCGCCCTCGGCGGCTTCCGCCAGGGCACCGTGCGCGTCCTCGTCGCCACCGACATCGCCGCGCGCGGCATCGACGTCTCGGGCGTTTCGCACGTCTATAACTTCGAGATCCCGAACGTCGCCGAACAGTACGTCCACCGCATCGGCCGCACCGCGCGCGCCGGCGCCACCGGCGTCGCCATCAGCTACGTCGCGCCGGACGAAAAGCCCTACATCCGCGACATCGAACGCCTGACCCGCGTGAAGCTCGACCCGCTGGCGCTGCCGGAAGACTTCCAGAACCAGGCCGCACGCCTGCCCGCACCCTCGCGCAAGGTGGAGCAGCCGCAGGGCGAGCGCCGCCAGGGCGGCGGCGGACAGCGCGGCGGCAACGGCGGCGGCCGTGGCGGCCAGCCGCGCCGCGATGGCCAGAGGGATGGTGCGCGCAGCGACCGTCCGCAGGGCGAGCGTCGTGAAGGCGGAGAGGCCGAAGGCGAGCGCAAGCGTCGCTTCCGTCCGCGCGGCCCCAAGGGGCTGGGCGCGCACAAGGGTGCGGTGAAGCGCGCAGGGTAAGATGAAATAAACGGAATCTGGGGCCATTGCCCCAGACCCCGTTACTGTCGTCGTTGTTCGCGCAGCTACCTAGCGCGCTCCCTGCAATGGGCAGCACCGCGAAGCTGCGCGCGTGACCAGGGTTGTATGGGGGTCTGGGGCCTTTGGCCCCGGGTTTCCTCTTTTTATCTTCCCCTTCCACTCCTGAGGGCATACTCCCCGCGCCCATGGCGCTCGACGCTCCCCTTGTTGCGGTGCTTGTTTCCGCCTTTGCCATGACGACGATCGTGGGCGTCCGTTATCTCCTCACGTCCGGCCTGTTCGCCTGGATCACCGCGCGTGTACTTCCGGGCCATTACAAGGGGCTCGACCGCCAGATCCGCAGCGAGATCGCATGGTCGCTCGCCTCGGCCGCGATCTACGGCATTCCCTCAGGCGTCGTCGCATGGGGCTGGCGCGAGCATGGCTGGACGCGCATCTATACCGATGTGCACGACCGGCCGCTCTGGTGGCTGCCGGTTTCGGTGCTCGTCTACCTTTTGCTCCACGACACGTGGTTCTATTGGACCCATCGCTGGATGCACCGGCCACGGGTATTCCGCATCGCCCATGCCGTCCACCACGCCAGCCGCCCGCCGACGGCGTGGGCAGCGATGAGCTTCCATCCGACCGAAGCGCTGACCGGGGCCGTGGTGATCCCGGCGCTGGTGCTGCTCGTGCCGATCCACGTCGGCGCGCTGGGCGTGGTGCTGACGATCATGACGGTGATGGGCATCACCAATCACATGGGCTGGGAGATGTTTCCCCGTGCCCTCGTCCATTCGCCGCTCGGGCGCTGGCTCATCACCGCCAGCCATCACCAGCGGCACCATGAAAGCTATCGATGCAACTACGGCCTCTATTTCCGCCACTGGGACCATCTGTGCGGCACCGATGCCGGGCTGTCACAGGCGTTCTCGCGGCCCTAAGCCTGGTCGTAGTGCTGGCCGGGGCGACCGCTCCGCAGAACACGGACGTGTCGGTTTCGGTGACGGACATGCGCTCGGCGAAGGGGCAGGTGCTCGCCTGCCTGACGACGCGGCCCGATGCCTTTCCCGATTGCGAGAAGGACCCGCAGGCCCGCAAGCTGACGGTCCCGGCGGCAAGCGACCTCCATCTGGACTTCGGCGCAGTGCCGCAGGGCCGCTATGCGGTGTCGCTGATCCATGACGAGAACGGCAACGGCAAGCTCGATACCCGGCTGATGATCCCGCGCGAAGGCTACGGCTTTTCGCGCGACGCCCCGGTCCGCATGGGGCCGCCGAAATTTGCGCAGGCCGCCTTCGAGGTGGGCGGCGAACCTGTCCGCCTGGCGATCCGGATGCGATATCTGCTCTGACCGACTTGCCCCCGCCACCGCCGCGCCTTACGCCTGAAGTGTGAGACGGGAAGAGGACAGGATCGAGGAGGCCGTCGAAAAGACGGTCGAGGTGGCAACGGCGGACCTCGTGCCGCCTCCGCCGACGGGCGCGTTCTCGCCTTTTCGCTATCCGGTGTTCCGCGCGATCTGGACCGCCAACTTGTTCTCGAACCTCGGCGGCACGCTGCAGGGCGTTGCGGCCGCCTGGATGATGACCGAGCTGACCGCCTCGCACCAGCTCGTCGCGCTGGTGCAGGCATCGGCGACGGTGCCGATCATGCTGTTCGGCGTCTTCGCGGGCGCCATCGCCGACAACTACGACCGCCGCCTCGTCATGCTGACCGCGCAAGTGGGGATGCTGGTGGTCTCGGCCGCGCTGGCGGCGATGGCCTACGCGCACATGCTGACGCCGTTCCTGCTGCTGGCTTTCACGCTGAGCGTCGGCATCGGCACTGCGCTGAACTCCCCGGCATGGCAGGCCTCGGTGCGCCAGCAGGTAGAACCGCGCGAGCTGCCGCAGGCGATCGCGCTCAATTCGATCTCCTTCAACATCGCCCGTTCGGTCGGCCCGGCGTTGGGCGGATTGCTGATCTCCATTTGGGACGTATCGTTCGCCTTCGCTTTCAATGCGATAAGCTACATCGGCCTGATCGGCGTGCTGCTGTGGTGGAAGCCGCCGCCGCGCCAGATCGAACGCCGCCCGATCCTGCCCGCCGTGGGCGTCGGCATCCGTTACTGCGCCACCAACCCGCAGCTACGCCGCATTCTGGCGCGCTGCTTCGCGCTCGGGTTCAGCCTTGCCGCCTACCAGTCGCTGCTGCCGACCGTGGTGAACGGCCCGATCCATGGCGATGAGCTGGACTACGGGTTGATGCTCGGCCTGTTCGGCATCGGCTCGATCACCGCCGCCCCGCTGACCGGGCCGATCCGCCGCAGGATCGGGCTCGAGGGCATTCTCGCGATGGGCGCGGCGATGTTCGTGTTCTCGCTGTCGCTGATCGCCGAGGTGGACCGCATCGCCTACGCCCTGCCCGCTGCCTTCGTATCGGGCATGGCCTGGGTGATGATCCTGACGACGCTGAATACGGCCGTGCAGCTGCGTTCCCCGGACGCGATCCTCGGCCGGTGCCTGTCGATCTACCAGGCGGTGACCTTCGGCGGCATGGCGCTGGGATCGTGGACATGGGGCATGCTGGCCGACTGGAAGGACCTGCCCTTCGCGCTGCATGCCGGATCGATCTTCCTGATCGTCTCCTTCGTGGCCTTACGCATCCTCGCCCCGCTGCCCAAACCGGGCGAGGGAATCATCAAGCAGCCCTGATGATTCCGGCAAGCTCCACGGGCGCAACTTAATCCTTATTACACCAAGTTGCGCCAGAACCGGCCCTCTACAGGGGCGAGTCGGGATTCGACATGGACAGTTTGCACGGCGAGTTTTCGGGTGAAGGCGATTCCGAAGGGGAAGACGTCACCGCCGCCGCCCCGGTCGCCAAGCCGGGCAACGACGAGCGCCGCATGCAGGTGCGCGCCTACAATTTCTGGGCAAGCCTGCTGGGCGAGAAGACCTTCCCCGACATCGCCGACCTCGATCCCGCCAACTTGCCCGATTTCGGCCCGCGCAGCGTCCTGCTCGACTTCACGGACGGGATAGAAGACCCCGCCATCGCCTATGTCGGCGCGATGCTGGTGCAGGAGTGCGACGCGCAAGGGACGATCCGTCGCCTTGCCGATGTGCCCAGCGGCTCTCTGCTCTCGCGCATCACCGACCACTACATGCAGATCCTCGCCAATGAGGCGCCGATCGGGTTCGAGGCCGAGTACGTCAACCCGCAGGGCATGACGGTGCTCTATCGCGGCATCCTGATGCCCTTTTCGCGCGACGGGCAGCGGATCGACTACATCTACGGCGTGATCAACTGGAAGGAGAGCGCCGAGCCGCTGCCTCCCCGCCGCCAGTCGAGCGACGACGAAGAGGAAAGCCGCCCAGCCATGCTGCGTGCGCCCGAACCGCTGACCGACTGGGCGGACGGGCCTGCGGATTTCGGCAGTGGCGACTTCTCACTCCCAGCGATCGATGACTATACCCCGATGGAGCTGCCGAGCCCCGGCTTCTCCTTCGAGGCCGAGCCGACCTCCTTCGTCGATCACGCAATGGGCCTCGCCGACTGGCTCGCTTCCGCGCGCGAACTGGCGCTGCTGGCCCGGCGCAGCGAGGAGCGCTCGCACCAGGCGCTCTACGACGCGATCGGCCGCGCCCACGACTTCGCGCTGGCGGCGCAGGACGCCCCGGAAGACCTCGCCGAACTGATCGAGGACGCAGGGCTGAAAGCGCAGGAACGCGCGCCGCTGTTGCCGCTGGTCAAGCTGGTGTTCGGCGCCGACTACGACAAGACCCGCCTGACCGAGTTCGCCACCGTCATCGCCCATGCTGGACGGATCGGCCTCGCGGTCGGCACCCTCTCCGCGCATCTCGCGGCGACGCCCGGCGGCGTGAAGGCGCTGGTCCGCGAGGAACGTCGCCTGCGCCGCGAGGAAGCCGGGACCGTGCCCGCCAATGCGCGAGAACGCCTCGCCAGCGAACTGCGCGCGATCGAGGCACGGCCGCTGGCGGACCTCGATGCCAAGGGCGAGGAATTCACCGTCCTCGTCGCGCGGCGTCTGGCCAATGGCGAGGTCGTGCTGGTCGGCGAAGTCAGCGACGACGAAGCGCTGCTGCAACGTGCGGCGCGGCGGTTGCTGGCCTGAACCACCCTCGTCATTGCGAGCGCAGCGAAGCAATCCAGGGCGGCGTAGTGTTGCTCTGGATTGCTTCGCTACGCTC
>NZ_BAAILP010000104.1:11692-13213 GCF_054589055.1 Novosphingobium sp. 11B
CACCTCCCCGCCAACCGTGCATGCATGCGGCTTCATCGCCGGTTAAGCCCCCGGGGTCCCCAAGAGAGCCGATGCCCAAGCTGCGACTACCTGCCCTGCTGTTCGCGATTCCCGCGCTGCTCGGGGCCTGCGCCGCTCCCGCCTCGGCCCAGTCGATCCTGCGCGATGCCGAAACCGAAGCGCTGCTGCGCGACATGGCCGCGCCGCTGGTCAAGGCCACGGGCCTGAGGCCCGGCGACGTCGACATCGTCCTCGTCAACGACTCCTCGGTCAACGCCTTCGTCGCGGGCGGGCAGGCGGTCTACGTCAATTCCGGGCTCATCGACGAGGCGGACACCGCCGCCGAAGTGCAGGGCGTCGTCGCCCACGAACTCGGCCACGTGACCGGCGGCCATGCGGTGCTCAACATGGGCGGCAAGGGCGCGACCAATATCTCGCTGCTCTCGCTCCTGCTCGGCGCGGCGGCGGCGGCTGCGGGCGGCGGCGAGGCGGCGATGGGCGTCATCATGGCCGGGCAGCAGGCGGCGATGGGCAAGTATCTCGCCTATAACCGCTCGCAGGAAGCCTCGGCCGACGCGGCCGGCGCGCAGTATCTGTCGAAGGCCGGGATCAGCGGGCGCGGTTCGATCGCCTTCTTCGAGAAGCTCCAGAACATGGAGTTCCGCTACGGCTACCGCCCCAAGGACGGGGACGAGTTCTACTCCAGCCACCCCCTTACCGGCGACCGCATCGCCACGCTCAAGGACACCTACGAGAAGGACGCCGCCTGGGAAAAGCCGGACGACGCGGCCCTGCAGAAGCGCTTCCTGCGCGCCAAGGCCAAGCTCTTCGGCTTCCTGGCCGAACCCTATCAGGTGCTGCGCAAGTACCCGATGACGGACAACTCGGTTCCCGCCCGCTATGCGCGCGCTTATGCCTTCCACCGCGAATCGAAGTTCGCCGAGGCCCGCGCCGAAACCGAGGCGCTGATCGCCACCGACCCGAACGATCCCTACTTCCTCGAACTCGACGGCCAGATCCTGCTCGAGGCGGGCAAGCCTGCCGAAGCGCTGCCGATGCTGCGCAAGGCCAACGCGATTTCCGGCAATACCCCGCTGATCGCCACGCTGTTCGGCCACGCCCTGATGGCGACCGAGGACCGGGCGAACTACAAGGAAGCGCAGGAAGTCCTCAAGACCGCCGCCGCGCGCGACCGGGAAAACCCCTTCACCTGGTATCAGCTGGGCATGATCTACGCCGCCAACGGCGACATGCCCCGCGCCTACCTCGCCAGCGCCGAGCAGCAGGTGCTTTCCGGCCGCATGGAGGAAGCGCTGCGCAGCGCCCAGGCGGCGGAAGCGGGGCTGGCGCAAGGCTCGCCCGACTGGATCCGCGCGCAGGACATCGAGATGCAGGCGCGTGCCGAACTGGAACGCGGCAAGAAGCGGCGCTAGATGGGCTTCGAAATGTTCTTCAATCCTACCCCACCTTCGTCATTGCGAGCGCAGCGAAGCAATCCAGGGCGGCTCAAGACTGCCCTGG
>NZ_BAAILP010000105.1:0-6012 GCF_054589055.1 Novosphingobium sp. 11B
CGCGCGGGGCCCCCGCGAACTGGAGCACAAGGCCGAAGTCATGGACACCTGGGGCGGCCGCCCCGACCCGCGCTTCGGCAAGGGCAGTCCGGTGCTCGCCCGCCATGGCTGACGGACCGCTGGCCGGACAAGTCGCCATCGTCACCGGCGCGGGGCGCGGGATCGGCCGCGCCATCGCGCAGCGGCTGCGGGCGGACGGCGCGCGGCTGGTGGTGGCCGATCTCTCGCCCGATGTGGCCGAAGCGCTGGCCGAGGAACTCGGCGGGATCGGCTGCGGCGGCAATCTGGCGCAGGAGGCGGCCGCCCGCGCCCTCGTCGATGCCGCGCTGGACAAGCACGGTGGGATCGACATTCTGGTGAACAACGCGGGCGGCGGCATCATCGCGCCGTTCCTTTCGCATACGCCCGAAACCTTGCGAGAAACAGTGGACCGCAACTTGTGGTCGGCGCTCTGGATGTGCTGGCTGGCGCTGCCGCACATGAAGCAGGCCGGGTACGGGCGCATCATCAACATCGGAGCGGATTCGGTACGCAACGGCCTTGTCGATCATGCAGCATACAATGCAGCAAAAGGCGGCGTGCATGGCCTGACGACCGGCCTCGCACGCGAATTCGCGCAGGACGGGATCACCGTCAACACCGTCGCCCCCTGCGCCGTGCGCACCGAACAGTACGACGAGATCGAGGCGATGAACCCCGATCTCATCCGCAAGGTCGTCGAGGTGATCCCGATGGGCCGCCCCGGCACCGTCGAGGAAGTCGCCTCGATGGTCGCCCACCTTGCCAGTCCCGCCGCCGCGTTCGTGACCGGACAGGTCATCAGCGTCAACGGCGGCACCACCATGCTATAAGCCTTCTGGGAGAACGATGATGAGCACGGATTCCGCAACCTTGAGCAACCCCGAGATCGGCGAGCACGTCGATGTGGGCGGCATCGGCACCAACTATATCGTGGCAGGCGAAGGTGATCCGCTGATCCTGATCCACGGCTCCGGTCCCGGCGTTACCGCCTATGCCAACTGGCGCGGAGTGATCCCCGATCTGGCGCAGCATTTCCGCTGCTATGCGCCCGACACGCTGGGGTTCGGCTACACCGATTTCCCCGAGGACATCGCCGGGTTCGACATGGACCGCTGGATCGCGCACCTGACCGGCTTCATGGACGCGCTGGGCATCGAGCGCGCGCATTTCATCGGCAACAGCTATGGCGGCGCGCTGGCGCTGGCGCTGGCCACGCGGCACCCCGAGCGGGTCGGCCGTCTGGTGCTGATGGGCGCGGCGGGCGTGCACTTCGAGGTGACGGAGGGCCTGCGCAAGGTCTGGGGTTACGAACCCTCAGTCGAGGCGATGCGCGACCTCATGACCACTTTCGCCTTCGACCCCGCGCTGGTGAAGGACGAGATCGTGCGATCCCGCTTCGAGGCCAGCGTGCGCCCCGGCGCGCAGGAGGCGTTCTCCAGCCTGTTCCCCGAGCCGCGCCAGCGCTGGCTGGAAGCCCTCGCCACCGATGAGGACAAGCTGGCCGCGCTGCCGCATGAAGTGCTGATCGTCCACGGCCGCGAGGACGTGATCGTCCCGCATGCCGTGTCGGAGCGCTTCCACCAGCTCATCCCCAACAGCGAACTGCACCTGTTCGGCCAGTGCGGCCACTGGACGCAGATCGAGAAGCGCGAACGTTTCGTGGCGCTGGTGACGCCCTTCCTGAAAGGCCCGCAATGACCATACCCGGCTCGATGCAGGCGCGTCCGCTCGCCATCATCGACATATTGCGCTTTGCCGCAAGCGCGCACGCCACGCGCGAGATCGTCTCGCGCAACGTGGACGAGCCACTGTGGCGTTACGACTATGCCGCCTGCCTGCGCCGCGCCGCGCAGGCGGCGGGGATGCTGGCCGCCATGGGCGTCGCCTCGGGGGACCGGGTGACCTCGCTGGCGTGGAACACGCACCGGCATTTCGAGCTGTTCTTCGCGGTCCCCGGCATGGGCGCGGTGCTGCACACCGCTAACCCGCGCCTGCCCGACGAACATCTGGTCTACACCATCAACCACGCGGGCAGCCGCGTACTGCTGCTGGACCGCAACATGGCGGCGACCGTCGCGCGCATCCGCGACCGGCTGGAGCATGTCGAACGCCTGATCGTGCTGTCCGACCGGCCCTGCGAGGGCATCGAAAGCTACGAGGCGCTGATCGCCCCGCACCCGGACACGCTGGACTGGCCCAGCTTCGACGAAAATGCTGCGGCATTCCTGTGCTACACTTCAGGCACCACGGGCGATCCCAAGGGCGTGCTCTATTCGCACCGCTCGACCGTGCTGCATGCGCTGGCCGGCGGGCTGTCGGGCAGCATGGGGTTCAGCGCCTTCGACGTGGTGATGCCGTGCCAGTCGCTCTACCATGCGACGGCGTGGGGCCTGCCGTTCGCAGGGGCCATCAACGGGGTCAAGTTCGTGCTCCCGGCCGACCGCATGGACGGCGCCTCGCTCGACGAACTGGTCCGCACTGAGGGCGTCACCTTCTCGGGCGGGGTGCCGACGATCTGGACGATGTACCTCGACCACCTCGACCGCACCGGGGGAGACACCGGCACGCTGGAGCGCGTGTTCATCGCGGGCTCTGCGGTGCCGCGCGATATGGCGGTGGCCTTCGACCGGCGCGGTGTCGCGGTGCGCCAGATGTGGGGCATGACCGAGACGAGCCCGCTGGGCGTCGTCTCCGCCCCGACCCCCGCGCTCGCTGACCTCGGCGAAGAGGACGCGCGCGAACGCATCTGGACGCGGCAGGGGCGCATGCTGTTCGGGATCGAGATCGAGATCGTCGACGCGCAAGGCAGACCCCTCCCCCACGATGGCGAGACCTCCGGCGCGCTGATGGTGCGCGGACCCTGGGTGCTGGACCACTACTACCGAAGCGAGGAAAGCGCCTGCGACGCGCAGGGCTGGTTCGATACCGGCGATATCGCCACGATCGACCCCTTCGGCTTCATGCGCATCACCGACCGCACCAAGGACGTCATCAAGTCCGGCGGCGAGTGGATCAGTTCGATCGACCTCGAAAACACCGCCGCAGGCTGCCCCGGCGTGAAGGTCGCCGCCGTCGCCGGGGTGCCGCATCCCAAGTGGGAGGAGCGCCCGATCCTGCTGGTCGAGGCGCACGAAGGCGCCGCGCTGTCCGAGGCTCAGGTGCTCGATCACCTCGCCGCACGGGTGGCGAAATGGTGGATGCCCGACCGCGTGATCTTCGCAAGCGTGCCGCTGACCGCTACGGGCAAGATCGACAAGAAGGTGATCCGCGACACCTATCGCGATATCCTTGCCTGTTGAGGAGGACCCGCGATTGCCGACAGCCCCTAAACCGCGCCGCACCCAGGCCGAACGCAGCGAGGCGATGCGCGCCCGCCTCGCCGCTGCGGCCTACGAGACGATCGCGCAAGGCGGCTTCAACGCCCTGCGCATGCGCAACGTGGCGCAGGCGGCGGGCGTCTCGCAAGGGGCGCTGATGCACCACTTCCCGGACAAGAACGCGCTGGTCCTCGCCGCCGTGGAGCAGGCGCTGGCGCTGGCCGAGCAGGACAGCGGCGTAGGCGACCTCGCGCCCGATGCATCGCCCGAAGCGGTGCTGCGTGCGCTCCTGGACGACCTGCACGGGTTCTTCTTCAGCGACCGCTTCTGGGTGGCCATCGGCATGACCATGGAAGCGGCCAAGGACGCGGAATTCTACCCCGTCTTGCGCGGCAGCGTCAGCGGGCTGCGCACGCCGGTCTATGAAGGCTGGAAAAACCGCCTCGCCGCCGCAGGCTGGAGCGAGGAGGAAGCGCAAGGGGCGGTGCGCTCGGCGGCGGCGATGATCTCGGGCTTCTCGATCCGCCGCTTCTGGGCGGAACCCGATGCGCTGGAGGAAACCCTGACGCAGCAATGGATCGCCGAACGACTGGCGCGGCGCTGATCAGCCCTTCGCGCGAGGCGCGCGGGGCAGCTTCTTCACCTTGATCCCGGCGCCGTCGCGGGTGCGTTCGCCGATCATGCGCAGGAACGCGCGCTGGCGCAGGATGCCGAAAAAATCGAGCATCGAGGGCAGCGCCACTTCCAGCATCGCCGCCGCCTCATCCTCGCCCATCTGGCCTTCGACCTGTTCGAGGAACAACTTCGCCTCGTTCGCCGCGACGAATTCGGACGCCTTGACGTAGTAGTCGAGGATGTCGGGCGGGAAGCCGTGCTCCTCGTCGAAGCCGACGCTGCGCATGCGGCTCCAGATGTTGAGCAGTTCGGCGTCGGTGATGCTGATCATCGGGCCGTCCTCACCCTCGGCCAGTTCGATGATCTCCAGCTTCGCCAGCGCGCGGGCATCGCCCGGTGCCTTGGGGTTCTGTTCCGCGAGCGCCGCCAGCGACAGGTAGCCCTTGCGCACGCCGACGCGGCCGGACACCAGTTCCTCCAGATGGCCGAGCGCATTGGCGCCGATCTGCGTCGACCCGTTCTGCCCGCTGAGCGCCGCCTTGATCTGCGGCAGGGTCATGCGCGAATCCTGCTGCAGCTTGCGCACCGCGAGAATCGCGCGGACGTGCTCCTCGCCGTAATCGGCCACGTTGCGGGCCGGACGGTGCGGATCGGGGAGCAGCCCGGCACGGAACAGCACGCGGATGGTTTCGCGGTTCACACCGGTACGGGCTTCCAGATCACGCATTTTCATGGGCCTTCCATACGCATTCCAAGCGGGAATGTCTTGGCCGACCGAGATGCAATTTCACGGATTGCCATAACGCATTTTTTGCGTATAGATATAACGCAATTATTGAGCATTCCTGTGGAGAGGAACATGGACTACTCGCGCTACTATCTGGGCGTGCTTTTGCAGGTGGCGGTGATCGCCAGCTTCATCGTCGGCGGGCCGTGGGTCTGGGTCGGCATCGCCAGCCTGCCCGCGTTCGGCCTTGTCGACAGCGTGCTGCCCAACGACTTTCGCGCCCGCCGCATCCGGCATGAAGGGCTGGTCGAGATCCCCGTGTGGCTCTGCGCGCTGCTGGGTCCGGTGATCTACCTTGCCGCCGCTTACTGGGCCGCGCGCAATCCCGGCGCGAGCGGGTGGGAATATGCGGGCGTCATCGCCTCGTGCGCGTGGCTTAGCGTGATCCCGCTGGTCCCCGCAACGCACGAACTCTACCACCAGCGCGGCAAGCTGCGCCGCCTCGTCGGGCGCTACTGCCAGGTCTGCTACCTCGACGCCACGCGCGAGATCGCGCATGTGGTGGGCCATCACATCCACGTCGCCACCACGCTGGACGGCGACACCGCACCGCGCGGCACCAGCCTCTACGCCTTCACCCCGCGCGCGGTGGTGGAGAGCACGAAGGAAGCGTGGCGCTCGGAAAGCGACAATCTGGAGAAGATGGGTAAAGGCCGCTGGTCGATCGGCCACCGGGTATACCGCGCGGCGCTGGTGCTGCTGGCGTTCCACGCGACCCTGTTCGCGATCGGCGGCTGGCGCGCGAATGCGGTGGCGCTGGCCGGGATGATCGGCGCGCGCTTCTGGATCGAGAGCTTCAACTACTTCCAGCACTACGGTCTTATCCGGGTTCCCGGCACGCAGATCGACCGCCGCCATGTGTGGAACCATCTGAAGCCGATCTCGCGCGTGATGGGCTTCGAGATCACCAACCACGCCGATCACCACACCAACAGCTTCGCGGCGTTCTACGAACTGGTGCCCGATCGGCAGTGGATCCCGATGCCGAGCGTGTTCGTGTGCTTCTTCTCGGCGCTGATCCCGCCCTTGTGGCACCACAAGGTCATCATGCCCGCGCTGCGCCGCTGGGACAACGAGATGGCCTCTCCCGCCGAGCGCGAACTGGCACGCGAACAGAACCGTCGTGCCGGATGGCCCGACTGGTTCGAGGACAAGCCCGTGGCCGAAGGACAGATGGCGGCGGCGTAAGGCCCCCTTCGTCATTGCGAGCGCAGCGAAGCAATTCAGGGCCGCGTAAACCGCCCTGGATTGCTTCGCTGAGCTCGCAATGAC
>NZ_BAAILP010000105.1:6157-14272 GCF_054589055.1 Novosphingobium sp. 11B
CCATCGCCTCAAGGTAGGCTGCGGGGCTTGCGCTGATCTCGCCGATCTTGGCGAGGCCGGCTTCCAGATACTCCGGCCGCACCGACATGGCTTCTTCCAGCACCCATTGCGAACCGCGAGCACGATCCTTGCCGAGCAGCGCGTCGAGCCCGGACTCGATGCGCTCCGGTCCCATGGCGTTGGTCAGCAGGTAGTCGTGGAACACGTCGTCGCGGTGGACACCGAGCGCGATTTGCACCAGCGCGACCGCCAGCCCGGTGCGGTCCTTTCCGGCGAAACAGTGGATCAGGGTGGCGCCGTCGTCCTGGTCCAGCGCGGTCACCAGATGGCCCATGGATTCGCGAAAGCGCGGACTGTCGGGCAGGATGCGGTAGATCCGCGTCATGTGCGCGACCACTTCCTCGATCGTCGTCATCTTCAGGAATGCGGCGACGGCGTGGGGGATCGTCTCGTCATGGGCGGTCGCCCGGCGGATCGCGCCGGCATAGCCGTCGAAGGCCCCGCCCCTTTCGAGCGTGCACTCCGAACCGGCGCGCAAGTCGATGATCGTTGCCACGCCGAGCGCGGACAGGATGCCCTCGAACCCCGCCCCCGCCGCTTCGAGCTGGCCCGAACGCAGCAGGCGCCCGGGCTTGAGCCGGGCGCCAGAGGCGGTGGCATAACCGCCGAAGTCACGCAGGTTGTGGACGGGCGAGCCCGCCGGAAACGCGCCCTGAAGAACCGGGGGGGTGCCAGTGGCCGGCTGGCTGTTCGATGTCATCACGCAAGAATCCCGTTGCTGGATTTCGAGGGGCCTTCTGGCAGCTTCGGCGCCTCGGGGTCAACGAAATGGTACATGGATTTACGATTCCCTGTCAGTGCCGCCCCTTCTCCAGCAGTGCGGTCAGGTGGCTCAGCACCACATGGGCGGAGGTCGCCAGCCAACTGAGCAGCGCGTCCTGATGGTTGTTGCCGTCGCGCGCTGCGGTAAGGCAGCTGGAGAGATCGATCACCGCGCATTTCCACGCGGCGAGCACGTCGTAGAAGAACAGCGCGGCCGGATCGACGGTGCGGCCCGAGGCCTTCTCGTAGGAGGACAGGAATTCGTCGCGCCGGAACAGGCCCGATATCATCGTCTCGCCATCGGCGCCGCGGTTGGCGAAGATCGGCTGGAGGTTCCACGCCAGATCCTCGTGGAAGTCGCCGACGTGCGCCAATTCCCAGTCGAGGATCGCGGTGACTGCGCCGCCCGCAGGGTCGAACAGGTAATTGCCGGTGCGGTAGTCTCCGTGGACCAGCACCGGGTCGGTGCAGGCGGGCAGGTTCTCGCGCAGCCAGCATTCGGCCAGCGCCATGATCGGGAAGGCATCGACGACGTCGTCGGCCCAGACCTTGGCCCACCAGTTGACCTGCCGAAGCGCCATTTCGTGCGGGGCACCGCCTGGCATCGCGAAGTCCGGCAGGGCGGCGGCGCGATAGTCGAAGCCGTGGATGCACACGAGGTTGTCGATGAAGGCGGGTGCCAGCAGCGCGATCCAGTGCGCGTCGAAGTCGGTGCGCAGACCCGAAACCGACGCGGCGGCCTGCGGTGGCTTGGCGACGCCGGGCACGAACGTCGTGACCAGCGCGGGCAGGCCGAAGGTGGCGCCGTCGATATCGGCATGGCGCACCTCGGGCACCGGCACGACGCCATGCATCGCACGCAGCACCTGATCCTCGCGGCGGCGGCATGTCTCGATGAGGCCCTCCAGCGGGTCCATGCGCAGGACGAGGCGCTCGCCGCCGTGGTCGAACACGAACTGCTCCTTGGAAGCCCCGCCCGCCATGCGCCGCAGGCCCGAGATGCTGCCGGGGCCATACAGGCTTTCGAGCGAGGCGGTGACTTGCGCGATGCTGCGCGGGATATAGGGACCGGTGAGGCGGCGGGCCTTCTTCTCCTCGAGGATGGCGAAGATGCGAGGTTCGATGGCCACGCAGGTATCGGTGGTTTCGGCGGTCAGGATCACCGGGCGGTCTCCATGGTCAGGTCCGCGATGCTGTGCAGTTCGGCGGGGTTGAGATCGAAACCGCTGGCGGCGAACCACGAACGATCGCGCAGCGACTGCCGCGTGCTGAAGGCGAGGACGCCGCGGTGCAGCGCCTCGCGGAAGGCGGGTTCGCCATCGCGCGCGGCGGCGCGCACGAGGCTGTCGGTCGCGCGCATCAACGCCTTGTAGTGCGCTTCCGCCGGACCATCCGCCACGCGCGCCTCGGCCAGCTCGGCAGCGGCGGCGCGGGTGGCCGGGCCGCCGGAGGGGGCAAGGCCCTCCAGCGTCGCCTCGAGATCGGCAAGGCAGGTGCGCGCATAGCTTTCCGCCTTGTTCCACTGGATCGCCAGCAGCCGCAGATGCCCGACGATCAGCGCCGCCTGCTCTGCGGCAAGGCTGTTGAGCGGATCGATCGCCGGGCGCACCACGTCCTCCATGGCGCGCACCATCGAGGCGATCCTGAGGTCGATGTCAGGCGTCATGCCAGATCGCTGCGCAGGCGGTTGAGCGGGAAGCCCTCCAGATACGTGCCCACGCCGATCGCGCCGTCGCTGCGGTGCCAGCGCGCCATCGTGATCGGCGAGAGGTTGTTGCCGTAAGGCACCCAGGGGTGATGGACCAGCACCGAGCCGGAGACGGTATGCTCGCGGTCGTCGCGATCGACGATGGTCATTTCCATCGTCGTGGGGAACAGCCCCGGGCGGTGCGTGCGGACCGAGCCCGCCTTGGCCCCGCGCACTTCGCCGCCCACCAGCGCATAGCCGTGCTTGAAGACGTGCTGCTGCCCCACCGGCGCGGTGCGATCGACCGAGAAGATGCCGTGGAGCGCCAGCCCATCGTCGAAATGGGCATTGGCCCACAGGATCGGATGGAAGCCGTTCTCGGGACGCGGCCCCCAGCTGTGGTCCATGGTCGAGACGCAGTCGATCGCATGGGTCCGCCCGCCCAGCGAGAGCGAGCCCTTCATCCGCACCGTCATGTCGAAGTGCGCCGAATAGGCCGTCCCGAAGCCCGAGTTCGCCACCGCCGCCGCCGCGTCCGCGACGGCCATCGGGTCCATTGCGGGGTCATGGATGTCGTAAGGCTCCATCAGCGCACTGGCTTCGATGTGCAGCTTCACGCCGCCCGCATCGTAGTCGAGCACGTAGTCGCGGATCGAGGTGGCCTTGAACGACAGGCCGGTTTCCAGCCGGAAATCCTCGGCCCTGTCCACCAGCGGGTTGTGGTTGATGAGGTCGATGTAGACCGCATCGTCAGCGCTGAACCCTGCGCGGTCGATGATCTCGATGTCGCTCACCGTCGCGCCCACTCCGGCGCGGTGGACGATGTAGATGAAGCCGAAGATGTTGGCTTCGGGAATGTAGAAGTTGAAGTATCCGGTCTCGGCCCAGTCGGCGCGGCTGACGTCGGGAAGGTGCAGGCGGGTGTCCGCATCGGTAATCATGCGTTGCTCTCCTTAAAAACGGTAGCTGAAGGTGGCGCCGTAGGTCGCGGGGCGGCCGGTGTAGCGGACGTAGACGTCCTGGGTCTGGAACGCGCTGGTCCAGTAGTACTTGTTGAAGACGTTGCGGCCCCAGACCGAGAAGCGCCAGCTGTCGTCCGGCGCATGAACACCGGCGCGCAGGTCGACCAGCGTATAGGCCCGGATCGCCAGCTGCGGGATGTCGCCGATGCTCGCGGTGGTGCGGCTGTTGTAGTTCGCCGAGGCCCCGACGAAGCCCTGCATCGATGGCGTGAGCGGGAAATCATACCCCGCATCCGCCACCACCGACCACTTGGGCGAGAACGGGAAGCGCGCGCCCGAAAAGTCCGCCAGCTCGCCCGACTGGTTGAAGCCGGTGAACCGCGTGATCTCGGTATCGAGATAGGTACCCGCCACGTTCAGGTGCAGGCCGTCCGCCGGCTGGATCACCACTTCGAGTTCGGCGCCCTTCACCCGCGACTTGGGCACCTGCACCAGCGCATCGAGCGGCCCGAAGATCTGGTCGAGAATACGCCCGCGCAGCTGCTTGTCCTTGTAATCATAGTAGAACACCGCGCCGTTCAGCTGCACCGCATGGTCGAACAGCGGCTGCTTGAAGCCCACTTCGTATGCGGTGATCGATTCCTGCGCGACCGGCGCCAGTTCCTTGGCGGTGGCGGGCGCGACGGTGGGGAAGCTGCCCGCCTTGTAGCCCCGGCTGACGGTGGCATAGATCAGCCCGCGATTGCCGGTCTTGTAATTGACGCCCGCCCGCCACGACAGGTTGTCCTCGTTCAGCTTGGCCTTGAGCGGGGTGATGAGCGGAAAGCCCTCGGCGGTCAGCGAATAGCACTGCCCCTCGGCGATCGGCACCACCGGCTGGCCCGGGCGGATCAGCGTCTGCAGGAATTCGAAGATCGGCGCGAAGCTCTCGTTGCCGCCCGGCCCCGGCCCGACGAGCGCGCAGCTGGCGTTGTCGCGGCGGCTGTCGGTATAGCGCAGGCCCGCCTGCACCGTCAGGTTCGGGATCACCTCGTACTCGACATTGGCGAAAAGCGCCGCCGTCTTGATGAGGGAATCGTTGACCGGAGAGACGTTGCCGCCTTCCATCGGCCCGACGTAGTGCGTCGTCGCATCGGTGGCGTAATAGGTCGCGTGATCGCGCGTCTTGTCGCGCTGGTAATTGGCGCCGACGATCCAGCGCAGCCCCGCACTCGTGCCGGTCAGGCGCAGTTCCTGCGACAGCGAGGTGACCTTGCCGTCGGTCAGGATGTCGGCGATCTGCAGCGGTGTGGCGTCGTAGTCCTGGAAGGACTCGGTCCGATAGTGATTGTAGGCCGAGATCGAGGTGAGCGTGACCGTATCGCTCAGGTCGTAATCGACGCGCAGGCTCGCCTGCACGAAGCGGTCGTCGTGCTTGAGCGGGAACAGGTCGGTGGTCCAGTCGGCCGAGCGCGAGGTCAGCGGCTGCGGCGGCAGGGCGCGGATCGGCGCCTCGTTGGGATTGCCGGGCGCGCTGATGAAAGTCTCGGTGCGCTGCGGCGCCTGCGAGTCCGACTTGTCGAGCCAGCCGTTGACGTTGAGCGCCACCTTCAGCGTATCGGTCGGCTGCCAGTCGAGCAGCAGGCGGGCCTGCGTCTCGCGCCGGTTGCCCAGTTCATCACCGGTGCTGCTGCTCTTCTGCCACGGCCCGCTGCGGATGGCGCGGGCCGAGAAGCGCGCCAGCAGGTTGGGCGTGATCGGCCCGCTGACGAAGCCCTGCGCATCGATCGTGTCGAAGCGCGAATAGCTGAGATCGGCGCCCGCCTGGAAATCCTGCGTCGGCTTGGCGGCCACGAAGTTGATCGCGCCGCCGGTGGTGTTCTGGCCGAACAGCGTGCCCTGCGGGCCCTTGAGCACCTCGACCCGCGCCACGTCGAGCGCGGCGGCCTTGGTCATGGCGCTGAACGGCAGCGGCACTTCGTCGGTATAGACCGCCACGGTCGGCGGCGTGGCGAGCGAGAACTCGACGAAGCCGATGCCGCGCAAGGTGTAGATCGGGGTGTTGAACGGCGACGGCTGCGCGGTCAGGCCCGGCACGATCTTGGCGAGGTCGGCGGTGCTGGAAATCCCCGCCTGAAGAAGCTGCTCGCCCGAGGCCGCGGTGATAGACAGCGGCACTTCGTTGATCGACTGCGAGCGCTTCTGCGCCGTCACGATGATCTCGGCGATGCCGGAAGACGTCGGCGGCGCGGTTTCCGTGGCCTGCGGCTCGGCAGCCTGAGATCCGGCTGTTTGCGCCCAGCCCGGCATCGGCGCAAGGGCGCTGGACGCAAGAAGAAGCCGGGCGAAACGCCCGTTGCACGCGAATGCTCTGTTCATGATGTTCTCCCAATACTTTGTTCTGGTTTTATTTTTACTTGGTCTTCAAAAGCATCTTCGGGGGGAGGATTAGGCGGTGAGCGCGGGGCCGCTGCGGTCGGCGCTCGGTTCGAACCAGTCGGGCCAGCCGGCGCGGCGGTTCTGTTCGCGGGCCAGTTCGCGTTCTTCGGGGCTGGCCAGTTCGTTGTCCCAGCGGCGCAGCGCGGGCTTGATGATGAGATTGTGCCACAGGGGCGGGATCAGGGCCGAGAAGAAGCACACGAACACGCTCGGCATGCGGATCCACTGACGGTCCGGCACCAGTTCGTGATAGGCGGCGAAGCTGTTGGTGTGGTGATCGGCATGGTTGGTGATCTCGAAGCCGATCAGGCGCGAGAGCGGGCGCAAGTGGTTCCACACATGGCGCCGCGCGATCGGGCCTTCCTCCAGCCGGACGAGGCCGTAGTGCTGGAAGTAGTTGAAGCTCTCGATCCAGAAGCGCGCGACAATCATGCCCGCCAGCGCCACCGCATTGGCGCGCCACCCGCCGACCGCGAAGAGGATCGCCTGGAAGATCGCCTGCGCCAGCAGCGCCTTGTAGAGCCGGTGGCCGATCGACCAGCGCCCCTTGCCCTGTGCGGCAAGGCCGTCGCTCTCGGTCGTCAGCGCCTCGATCGTGCTGGAAAGCACGGCGCGCACGGTGAAGCCGTAAAGCGATGTGCCGCGCGGCGCGGTATCGCCGTCCTTCACGGTCGCGACATGGATATGGTGCCCCACGACATGCGCGATCTCGCGCGTGCAGTCGAGGTAGCAGACTTGCGCATAGCGGCCGACGAAACGTCGCAGCTTGCCGCGCTGGTGGTAAAGCTCGTGGCTGGACGGCACCAGCGGCACCACCGAAAGCCAGCCGAGTGAAAGAATGACACCGATGTACTGACCCGCGGTGGCATCGGGTGCGCGGACCACCCAGAAGGCGGCGGCTACGTAGAGCCCCGGAGCCAGGAATGTCGCCAGCCACACCGGCAGATCGGCGGCGAAACCGCGCTTCATCCGGCGCGCGGAAAGATCGTCCGGCAGAATGCTGTCTAATAGAGCAAGGGCCGGCAGGGACGCAATGCCCGTCCAGACCCAATATCCTCCCAACGCGAATCCGACATATGTACATAGCTGGACGAGCGCCGCTACATAGTAGCGAATACTGGACATGTTCCTCTCCTACATTTCATAGGATTTATTTTTATATTTTGTGTCTGGTATTTCTTACGCGGAGCATGCCGGGTTTCGGCACGGGGACATTTCCCCTGTGGGCCATCGGCGTCGCTGTAGTGGAATGTATTACATTACAGATGATGACCGTCAACTGATTTATCAATATTGCGTAAAATTTATACGCAGTCCAGACTGCGCCGCGCGGCGCCTTGCGGGATCGATTCCCCGGCAAGGCGCAGGGCCGATACGTCCCACAGGGACGACAAGGGAGAGAACTGCATGATACTCAAAGGAAAGACCGCCATCGTCACGGGCGGCGCGACCGGCATCGGCCGCGCCATCGTCGAGCGATTCCTGGCCGAAGGCGCGCAAGTCGCGATCGCCGACATCAAGGGCGCCGAGGACGCCGCCGCCGCGCTGGGCGCCAATGCCTTCGGCGTCGCCACCGACGTCGCCGACAAGGCCAGCACCGAATCGATGGCACGGGCGGTGACCGACCGGTTCGGCGGCATCGACATTCTCGTCAACAATGCAGGCATCTTCACCGGCCTCAATTACACCCCGATGGAAGCGATCGAGGTCGACGCCTGGCGCCGCATCATGGACGTCAACGTCATGGGCCCCTGGCTCTGCGCCCGCGCGGTGCTGCCCGCGATGCGTGCCGCCGGCGGCGGCAGGATCATCAACATCGCCTCGGTCATCGCCAACCTCGGCATCCCCTTCATGCTGCACTATGTCGCATCCAAGGGTGCGCTTGGCGCGATGACGCGCGCGATGGCGCGCGAACTCGGCGCGACGCAGAGCGGGATCCTGGTGAACTCGATCTCGCCGGGCTACACCCACTCGGACAACGCAGTCGCCAACGCCGACCAGCACGCCGCCTTCGAAGGCACCGCCGCCTCGATGCGCACGATCGCCCGGCCGCAGCAACCGGGCGACATCGCCGGCGCCGCGCTGTGGCTTTCCGGTCCGGACGGCGGCTATATCAACGGCCAGAACATCGCCGTCGACGGCGGCATCTTCATGACCCAGTGACGCAGTGCCTCCCCGCGCGTTACGCACGCACGGGGAGGCACTTCAGATATGGCTATGGCACCC
>NZ_BAAILP010000105.1:14425-46455 GCF_054589055.1 Novosphingobium sp. 11B
GTCCTGCTGCACCCCGAAACCCAGCATTCCCGCGCAGTTCCAGCGCATGAAGCTCTGCGCATAGACCATCGAGGGGAACGGTGCCCAGACGCACCCGTTGATCGCCGCCGCCGTCAGTTCATGCCGCCGCCCCAGCGCATCCTCCACTTGCAGGTGGTTGGACATCGGCAGCCCGGCGTGGCGCTCCACCGCCCCTTGCGCGGAGACAAGACCGCTGACCACGCCGTCCTCCAGCACATAGCCGCTGATGAGCGGGCCGAAGCCCGACCGCGCCGCCGGATCGAGGCCGAGGAAGGCGTGAACCGTCAGCTTTTCCGCGAAAGAGCCGTGAATCCAGGTGGCATTGCCGTTGTCCCGCTCCTTGCGCGGGCCCCAGCTGCGGTCCAGCGTATCGACGCAATCGACCGCATACTCGCGCCCGCGCAGCCGCAGGCGTCCGGTGATCCGGCCGGTGATCTCGTAGTGCCCGGAGAACGCCGCCCCTCCCCAGCCCGCGCCGATGCGGCCCGCCGCCGTCGGGTCTATCGCCGGGTCGTTCATGTCGAAAGGCGCCATAAGTGCCTGAAAATCAAGTTCGAATGCGGTATCGTCGATACCCTCGTAGCGTATCCGGTAATGCGAAAGCGGATCGACCGCCTCCACCGCCAGCCCATTGGGAAAGGCATACCGGAGCAGCGAGGTCGGGCACGGCAGATGCTGCTGGTTGTCGACATAGGCCTGCGCCTCCCACGCCGGGGCGATGCGGTCCTGCACCAGCACATCGACCATCGCCACGCCCAGCTTCGGCCGTGACAGCACGTAGATGCTCCCGGAAATGCAGGCTTCAGGCACCGAAAACGGGAAGAAGTTGGTCTCGCACCAGTCGTAGGATGCATCGGCGCCGAACTGGAATTCGGCGTGTTCCCTGGCAATCATTCGCCATCCCTTCAATCAGTTGCCCGCGACCATGGCCTCCACGGTCGGCAGCGAATCCGCATCGTGGTCGAAGCCCGCATCCTGAAACCAGCTACGCGCCCGCCGCGCCTGCCGGATGGAAAAGGCCAGCACCGCCGCGTCTATGGCGCGCCGCACGGCGGGTTCGCCGTCCTGCGCCATCGCGCGCACCAGCCCCTCCAGCGCCCGGCCGACGCGATGGAAGGCAAGGCGCGGGTCGGCGGGATCGTCCACTTGCGCGCAGGCCTCGGCCAGTTCGCGCCGCGCCATGACTGCCGCAGGCCCGCCCTCGACCGGCGGCAGCGCGGCGACGACGCCCAGCAGGTCTGTCAGGCACAGCGCGTGATAGGCGCCGATCAGCGGCATGTGCCGCTCCAGCATGCGCAGCTGCGCGAGCACCACGCCGCACTGCTCGACGGCCAGCAGATTGCCGGAATCGACTGCCGGAACAACGACATGCTCCAGCGTCTGCACGACACTAGCGAGACGGATGATCGGGTCCGGTGTCATGCCATTTCTCCCGAAAGCAGTTCGCACAGGGTGTCCGACATCCCGGCCGTGCACGATGCGAGGAAAGCCAGCAGCGCGTTCTGGTGGTTGGTCCCATCGCGCGCCGCGATGATCGACGAGCAGTGGTTCATGGCGATCAGCTTGTAGCTCGTCAGGACGCGATACCAGTGGAGCGTCGCCGGATTCACCGTGCGCCCGGTCAGCGCCTCGTAGCGCGAAATCAGGTGCTCGGTGGTGAACATCGAGCCGACATGGAACACGCCGTCGGCATCGCGGTGGCCGAACAGCGGCTCGAAACTATAGGCGAGATCCTCATGGAAATCGCCGATATGCGTGAGTTCCCAGTCCAGCAGCGCAGTGATTTCCTGCCGATCCTCGTCGAACAGGAAGTTGCCGACGCGGTAGTCACCGTGGAGCAGGACCGGCTGCTCGCAGACGGGCAGATGGTCGTAGAGCCAGGTCTCGGCCAGCGTCAGCAGCGGGAGGGAATCGGTTTCCTCCAGCGCCCGCACGCGGGTCCAGTAATTGACCTGCCAGAGCGCCGCGTCGGTGGTTTCGGGCCGAGGAACGGCGAAATCGTCGAGCCCCGCCGCGCGATAATCCACCGCGTGAATGGCGGCGAGATAGCCGATGAACTGCGAGGTCAGCGCAGCCCCGAGGCTTTCCCCGAACCGCGCCTTCAGCCCCGATGGCCCCGCGCCGCTGTCGCTGGGCTTGGTCACGCCGCCGACGAAGCCGGTGACCATCAGCGGCTGGCCCATCGTCTCGCCGTCGCCGTCCTCGGTCAGGACGGGCGGCACAGGCACCACGCCCGCGACCGCGCGCAGGACTTGCGCCTCGCGGCGGCGGCAGGTCTCGATGATGCCCTCGCGCGGGTCCATGCGCAGCACGCAGCGGGCGAAGGCGGGGTCGATCTCGCCCTCGACATCGAAGACGAACTGCTCCTTGGAGGCCCCTCCCCCCATGCGGCGCACGCCCCGTGCCTGCGCGGCGATACCTTCGCGGGCGAACAGGACCGAGAGCCCTTTCGCGATATCGGGCGCGGTTCGGGGAATATAAGGCCCCAACTTGCGACGTTCCTGCTTCGCCAGCAGGATTTCGAGGAGCCGGTGCTCGATCGCATCGCGGTCGATCGCGGCCACCGGTTCTTGCGCTAAGCGCTGTGCCTGGGTCTTCATGACTCCCTCCCTTTTTCTATTTTCCGGTGAACACGGGCTGCCGTTTCTGAGCGAAGGCGGTGATGCCTTCGCGCGCGTCGGCAGTGGCGGCGGCTCGAGCCATGGCCTGTGCTTCGGCCTCCATCTGCGCCTCCGCCGGGACTTCGCCCGAGAGGCGCAGCAGGCGGCGGATTTCGCCGATGGCGCGGGTCGGTCCGGCGGCGATCCGGTGGGCGAGTTCTTGCGCCCGCGCCGCCAGCGCCTCGTCGCCTTCCAGCACTTCGTCGACCAGCCCGGCCTCAGCGGCGGCGGCCGCATCCCAGGTCTCGTTGAGGATCAGGAACCGGCGCGTATGGCTGCGCCCCATGCGGTGCACGAGCGAGAGCGAAGCACCGCCGTCGCAGGCCAGCCCGATCCCGGAATAGGCCGAGACAAACCGCGCCCGGTCGCTCGCCAGCACGAAGTCCGCCCCCGCCGCCAGCGCCACCATGCCGCCCGCGCAGACGCCGTGGACCGCCACCACGATCGGCGCGTCGAGCCGCTGCAGCCGCAGAATTCCGGTATGGAAATCGCCGGTCCACTGCTTCATCAGGCGCGGCAGTTCGTCCAGCCTTGGCAGGAAACCCGCGATGTCGCCACCATAGCCGAAGGCCCTGCCTTCCGCGCGGATCAGCACGGCGCGAACGTTGCAGCGTTCCGACAGGTCGACCGCCACGTCATAAAGGTCGCGGCAGAACGTGCCGTTGATGGGATTGCCGGTCTCGGCCTTGGTGAACGTCAGCGCGGCGATGCCGCCCTGCACGTCGAGGCGCATCGTCTCGTAGCTCATGCCTCGACACTCGCGAGCGGCGCCAGCCTGTCGTCGAAGGCGTTCAGGTCCGGCACGGCGAGCACCGGACGGCGATCAATCTGTGCCACGACGCCGCGCAGATCGTCCAGCAGGGCCGCCCGCGCCGGCTCGCCGATATAAGGCACGTTGTAACCGACGAAGGGCTCCAGCACGCTGGTGCCGACATAGCCGAGCGTGCCCTGGAAGAAATGCCGCATCATGCCCGTGACCAGTTCGCCGTGCACGCCTTGCGCGCCGAACATGTTCTCGCGCCCGCCCAGGCTCATGGCCGCGAAACTGCGCTTTCCGGCCAGTCCGCCGCGTCCGTAGAGGCGCTTTCCGCCATAGCAGACGCCCGACAGCATCACCCGGTCGAACCAGCCCTTCAGGATCGCGGGTGCGCCGAACCAGTAGATCGGGAAGGTGAACACCAGCAGGTCGGCGGCCAGAACCGGCTCGATCTCCTCCAGGATATCGGGCGCCAGCGTGCCGCTTTCGTAGCCGTGGCGCTGCTCCAGCGCATAGACCAAGCGCTCATCGTCGCGGCGGCTGCCGAAGTCGGCGGGCGAGGCGACCGGGTTGAAGCGCTTGGCGTAGAGGTCGGAAATCGTGACTTCGTGACCGTCCGCCTCAAGCTGCGAAGCGATGACGGTCTTCATGGCGGTGACGAAGGAATCGCCCTCAGAATGGGCGTGAACGAGATGGGCTTTCATCGCGGCGTCTCTCCGGCGCTGTAGAGGATGGTTTCGGGCAGGGGCAGGCTCGCCGGGTCGCGGTCGAAGCCGGTGTCGGCCACCCAGGCGCGTTCGAGCAGCGTCTGTCTGCGGGTGTGTTCCAGCACCACCGGCCCGATCGCGCGCAAGGTGGCAGCGTCTTCTCCGACCTGCTGCACGGCGGTCTCGATCGCACCGCGCAAGGCCCTGACCGCCTGCTCCAGAGCGGTGCGGTCAGGCACCACCGGCGGGGCGATCGCGCGGACGTCCTCGATGGCCTGCGCGAGTTCGCCGCGCGCGGGGTGCGCATCGGGCAGGCATGCGGCCACTTCGCTGCCGAAGGCACTGAAGGCATGCGCGTCGTGCACGTGGAATGCGTATTCCTGGGGGATCTGCTTGCGCACCAGCGCCAGCGATCGGACGATCAGCGCCAGTTGCTCACGCGCGAAATCGGCGTCGGGCGGCAGGACCGGCGCGACGATATCCTCCAGCGCCTTCTGCACGGCAGCGAGGCGCAAGGGTGTGTCAGGAACCATTCTCGGCCCTTTCCAGATGCTGCAGAAGCGTATCGACGCAGACATGGCCGAAGCCCGCCAGCCATGTCAGCAGGATGTCCTGATGGCTCTTGCCGCCGATCACACAGCGGATGCCGGTTGCGAGGACGATTATCGCCGATTTCCAGGTGTTCATGACGCTGTAGTACGCGATCTTGCGCGGATCGACCGGGAAGCCGGTGGTGCGTGCGTAGCGGTCGAGGAACTCGGCCTGCTCGATCAGGCTGCAGACGATGAAGCGCCCTTGCGCATCGCGATAGCCGTAACCTTCCTGCAGCGTCCAGGCGAGGTCTTCGTGGTAATCGCCGAGGTGGGCCAGTTCCCAGTCGAGAACCGCCGTCACTTGCGCGGTGTCGGGATCGAACAGGAAGTTGCCTGCGCGAAAGTCATGGTGGACCACCACCACCCGCTCGATCGGCGGCGCATTGGCACGCAGCCACTGCGCGGTATAGCGGATGATGGGCATCGGCTCGTACGAGTCTTCCTCCCAGATCCGCTCCCACCAGTTGATGACCTGATGGACCCCGGCGGTACTGCCTGCTTCCGGCCGATCGAAGGCGTCGAGATCGGCCGACTGCCAGTCGAATTGATGTATCCGCGCCAGCAGGTCGACGAACTGTCCACCCAGCGCATCCTGCAGTTCGGGAGAGAACCCGGTGCCCAGCCCGGTGACGTTGCCGCCCGAGCCCGGCGCCTTGGTCACGCCCTCAACAAACCGGGAGATCATCGCCGGACGGTCGAACCATTGCCCTTCGGCATCCACCCAGGGCGCATCGGGCACCGGCACCGTACCGGCCATCGCCCGCATCATCTGGAATTCGCGCAGGCGGTGCGTCTCGACGACGGATTCGGGCGGTTCGCGCCGAAGGACATGGCGCGCCTCGGTTCCGTCCGGTTGTGCCAGCGTGAAACTGAACTGCTCCTTCGATGCTCCACCGCCCAGCGGCGCGACTTGGGAGACCCGGGCGCCCGGCATGGCGTGCGCGAAGAAGCGCTCCAGCCTTGTTGCGATCTCGCTGACCGGACTAGGCACGTAAGCTGGGCCGGAACGCGCCTGCAGCTTTCGGGTAAGCGCTTCGTCGATCGTGCGTTCCGTCGGATAGCGAAGGCGCAGCGCCTCTATCCACTCGCGCGTGGGATGCTGCTTGCTATCCATCGCCGCGCCCGATCAGTGTCTCGATGGAGGGCAGGTCGGCGGTGTTCACGTCGAAGCCGCAGGCCGCGAACCAAGACCGGTCCCGGGCGGCCTGACGGTTTGCGTGCAGCAGGACTTCACGGTGGAGCGCGCGGCGAAAGTCCGCGTCGCCGTCCCGATCGACAGCGCGAACCAGCCCTTCCAGCGCTTCGGACAAGGCACGATAAGCGACTTCGCCGCGCACCGGAGGCGTTCCGGCGAGGGCCGCCAGTCCTGCCGCTGCGGCAAGGGTTTCAGGCCCTCCCGCCGCATCGATCCTGCCGGAGACCTCGATCAGATCCTGCACGCACAGGCGGGCGTAATCTTCCAGCTTGTCCCACTGCGCCTCCAGCATGCCGATATGCGCGAGCATGAGCCCGGCCTGCTCCTGCGCCAGCGGATTGCCGGGGTCGATCGCGGGCATGATGACCGTCGCCAGCGCCCGGCGCATGCTGGACAGGCGGACTTCGAAACCGGGGTTCATGCCGCCTTCTCCTCAAGCATCAGACGCGTGATCTCGTCGAGCAAAGGGTGCGTGACCATCGACAGCCAGGTCAGCAGGATGTCCTGGTGGTTATGCCGGTTGGCCGCCGCCGTCAGGCCGCTGCTCGCCATCGCCACCACGCTCCACGACAGCAGGATGCGGTAGAAGCGCAGAGTGTCGCGATCGACGATGCGTCCCGTCTCGCGCTCGTAGCCGCCGATGAAATCCTCGACGGTCATGAGGTTGGAGCACAAGTAGCGCCCCTGTTCGTCGCGCGCGCCGAAGATTTCGACCAGCGACCATGCCAGATCCTCGTGATAGTCGCCGACATGGGCGAGTTCCCAGTCAAGGATCGCGGTGATTTCGCCGCTGTCGCCGTCGAACAGATAATTACCGGTACGGAAGTCCCCATGGACGAGAACCAGCTCCCGTGCAGCGGGCAGATTGCTGCGCAGCCAGGATTCGACGACCGCAAAGCCCGGGATCGGCGCATAGGCACCCTCCCGCCAAACCCGCGCCCACAAGTTGACACGCTGGCGCGCGGCCTGGAACGGGTCCGCATCGGGAATGGCGAAGTGCTGCAATGCTGCCACCCGGAAGTCGAAGCGATGGATGGCCGCCATCAGCCGGAGGAACTGCGGTCCGAGCCGCTCGCGCCATTGCGGCGTGAAGCCGGTGCCAAGGCCCGATACGCCTGCGCCCGCCTGCGGCGGCTTGGTGCTGCCACGCTCGAACGAGGTTATCATCCCGGAAGCGCCGAGCCATGTCCCCTCATGATCCAGAAAGCGGGGACGGGGCACCGGAACCACGCCCTGCATGGCTTCCAGGATCTCGAACTCGCGCCGTCGGCTCGTTTCCAGCACGCCGTCAGTCGGGTCCATCCTGACCACGAGCTGTTCGCTGCCCTCAAGGCAAGGCGCGTCCAGCGTGAAAAGGAACTGCTCCTTGGACGCGCCCCCCGCCAGCCTGCGCAGGCCGCTTACCTTCGCAGCCGGATGGAGGTTCTGCGCGAACAGGCGCGTGAGCCGCTCGGTGATGTCGTCGATCGCGACAGGATGATAATCGGATGACGCCAGCTTCGCCGCCCGACCATCCAGCATATGCGCGAGCGTGGGGTCCTGGTCGGCCGGGTCGGCGGCGCGGTTCCGCGCACGATCCGGGCACAGTTGTACGACGCGGGAATCCCCGCCGAACCTTTCGGTCATACATTCTCCCATGTATCTCTATCTGTTATTATCCGGTGCCAGGCACCGGCAGATCACGGTCAAGACTTGAGGAAAGAGAAGTCCCTGATATTCGGCCGGACTTGCCGGACTATCGCAGCTATCGTCCTGCGATCTTCGTCGGACACGATGCCATAGACGATCAATGCGGCATCGTGCGTCATGCGGGCCACGAATTCGGCATCGTCCAAATCTTCCTGGACCCACAGGTCGATCACGCCGGAACTGTGCGTCAGCAATGCCAGTGCGACATCGTCACGCGAAAACGATCCATCGCTCGGATGGTCGGACAAGTAACCGCGCTCGACCAGTCCCGCGAGACTGCGACGCCAGAAGTCCAGCGCGCGGTCGAGGTAGACCGGCCGCGCACCCATGTCGCGCTCGCCCAGCTGGAACTTGTAGAGCGGGCGATAGAGACCCGGCCGCTCCACGAAGAGTTCCGCAGCGAACGTCATGGTGTGTATGGCGTAGAGGACCGGGTCCTTCTCCGAAACATCCGCCTCGCGGCCGCTGATGATCGCATCCAGGCACCGGTTCAGAAGGCTGTAGAGTACCGTCCCTTTCGATCCGAACAGGTTGTAGAACGTCGTCGGGCTGATCCCGACATGCTTGGCCAGCTGGTGCATCGTGAAGTCGGTGCTGGATGTCGAAAGGATCAGCGCCTCGACGCTGTCGAGGATAAGGTCCTTGCGCTGGTCTTTCGGCAGCTTTCTCAACATTTCGGAATCCCGGCAGCACCTTCGGAATGCAGGCAATGTGTGAAGGTTAGCGCCAGAACACGACTTCGCAATCGTAACTCCTGCCACGGCCAATCAAACAGTAATTCGCTTTTCGACAGCGGAGCGAACATTTGCGAACGCTTCCGCTTCCTCAATCACCAAGTTCGGGTCCTTTTCGACCCTGTGCCTCGAAGTGTAATACGTTACAAAAACTCGGTCAATATGTTTATTATTATCTGCTTTCGAAATGCCGGAGATTTCTCGCAGGGGTTCCGCAAAAAATCTCCGGCCCGCAGGCTTCACGCCATGACGTATATGGACTTGGTGTTCTGATAGGCCGCGATCGCCTCAGGCCCGAACTCCCGGCCGAGGCCGCTGGCCTTGATGCCGCCGAACGGCGCGCCGAGCGACGGCATATAGCCGTTCACGCCCACTGTTCCGCTGGCTACCTTGCGAGCGATCTGCGTGGCATGATCGCCATCCGCGCTCCAGACCGAACCGCCGAGGCCGAACGCGCTGTCATTGGCGATGCGAATGGCTTCTTCCTCGCCGTCGTAGGGGATCACCGAAAGCACCGGGCCGAAGATTTCCTCCTGCGCGATGCGGGCTCCATTGTCGACGTCGGCGAAGATGGTCGGCTCCACGAACCAGCCCTGATTGGTCGACTGCGGACGACCGCCACCCGCGACGAGGCGCGCTTCCTGCTTGCCGATGCCGATGTAGCTTTCCACCCGGTCGCGGTGTGCGGCCGATGCCATCGGCCCCACCTGCGTCGCAGGATCGAGCGCATCACCCACCACCAGTCCGTTCGCGAACTCGGCCAGCGCCCCGACCACTTCGTCATAGCGGCGACGCGGCGCCAGCACGCGGGTACCGTTGTAGCATGCCTGGCCGTTGTTGAGCATGCTGGCCATCGGCACGCCCTGCAGGAACGCGCCGACATCGACGTCGTCCAGCAGGATCGCGGCGGACTTGCCGCCCAGTTCCAGCGTGACCGGGCGCAGCAGTTCGCCGCAGGTGCGCGCGATCGCCCGCCCTGCCCCGGTCGAGCCGGTGAAGGCGACCTTGTCGATGCCGGGGTGCGAGACGAGGTAGGCGCCGACATCACGGTCGGCCGCGACCCAGTTGAGCACGCCTGCAGGCACACCCGCTTCCAGCGCTGCTTCGGCGAGCAGGTAGCTGTCGAGGATCGTGCCGGGTGAAGGCTTGATGACGACGGTGCAGCCCGCCGCCATGGCCGGAGCGATCTTGTTGAGCGCCAGCGTCACCGGGAAGTTCCAGGGCACGATCGCGGCGACCACGCCGATGGCGGAACGCTCCACCAGCGTCTCCTTGCCCATCTGCGAGGGCCGCACGTCGGGCGCGCCGAGCCCTTCGGCAAGCTGCGCGTAATACTGCACGACGCCTGCGCCGAACTGCCCTTCCAGCAGCGTGCTGAGACCGATCGGCATGCCGTTCTGCGCACTGACGGTGCGGGCGATCTCATCTCCCCGCGCCGCGACGGCGGCAACGAAGCGCTGCATGACCGCCGCCCGTTCGGCGGGGCTGGCGTCCGCCCAACCCGAAGTCTCGAAAGCCTTGCGTGCTGCAGCCACCGCCGCATCAACGTCGGCCTCGACCGCTTCGGGCGCGCTGCCGTATTCCTCTCCGGTTGAGGCGTTCACCAGCGTGAAGCGGCGGTCACTGGCGGGGGAAACCCACTGGTTGCCGATGAAGAAGGCGTCCTTGGATATCGTCATCGTGGTCATCCTCTTGTGGTATGGGGGTGTCAGGCGCGCGCACCGGCGGCCGAGCTGGCATCGGTGAACTTGTCGTAGTGGATGGCCTCCAGCGCGACGCCCTGCCCCGTCAGTTCGGCGACGGCGGCATCGATCATCGGCGGCGGGCCGCACATATAGGCCTGCAGATCCTGCGATCCGCCAAGTTCGGCGATGGCGTCGGCGATCTCCCGCGTGACCAGACCGTGACGAACGCCGTCGACCTGCTCTTCGGACAGGGCCGGCCGAAACAGGAACTTGCCCTCCCAGCGCGCCGCGATCGCGGCAATGTCTTCAAGGCAGTAGAGATCGCGCTCTCCGCGCCCGCCGAACAACAGCACGACGTCGCGCGCCACGTTGCGGGCAGCCGCATCTTCCAGCAGGCTCATCAGCGGCGACAGACCGCTGCCGCCGCCGACCAGCAGGATGGGCCCCTCACCCGGCCGCAGCCAGAACCCGCCGTGCGCGCCCTCGATGGCGAATTCGGTGTCCGCCAGTTCGCCTGCAAACAGCGCCTCGGTGAAAGCGCCGCCCGGCACGCGGCGGACGAATGCGGACACCGTCCGGCTACCTTCCGGCGCAGGGGCATGGCAGAACGAATAGGACCTGTGCCCCGGCCCCGAAGGCCACCGCACGTTCATGTACTGCCCGGCCTTGAAGCGCAGCGGCGCATCGACCTGCCAGGTCACCTTGCGGATGTCGTGCGTCAGATCCTGCACCGAAACAATTCGGCCGCCGACCGTCACCGGCGCCTCCTCCGCATCCGGCAGATCGACCTCGATGCGCAGATCCGATTCGGGGATCGCCTGGCAAGCCAGGATATAGCCGGCTTGCAGTTCCTCGCGGCTCAGCGTGTAGCCGAAGGGCGTTATCGCATCGACCTTCCCCGACAGCAGCCGCGACCGGCAACTGCCGCAAGTGCCGACCGTGCAGTCGTGCGGATAGGCCAGCCCGTTTTCGAGCGCCTGTTCCAGCACCGTCTTGTTCCGACCGACCGAGAAGGTCGCCCCCGAAGGGACAAGCTCCACCTGCGGCTCGGGCTTCTTGCCGAATAGCTTCTTGAACATGGTCCTATCCCAAATCGGCCGATTCTCGGTGGTCCGGCTTACGATCCAACTATCAGCGGATGCTGCAAAGCACAAACTCGTAAATCTGTTGACATTCGATTCGAGCTACATAATTTACGTATCAAGGTCACGCAAAAAACGTAAAAGTGATCTGGGAATGGGAGAACAGCATGAAAGCGATTCGCTGCGTGAGCATCTGCGCGCTCGCCGTCGGACTCACCTCGCCTGCCTTCGCACAGGAAAGCCAGGATACTGCCAGCCAGGGCGGCCTGCACGAGATCATCGTCACCGCCACCAAACGCTCCGAGAACCTGCAGGATGTGCCGGTCGCGGTTTCGGCGATCTCGTCTGAAACGCTGCAGTCCAAGGGTGTGTTCGAGACCTCCGACCTCAATGCCTCGATGCCGAACCTGCAGGTGTCCTCGCCCTATGGTTCGCAGCAGCCGAACTTCTCCCTGCGCGGCGTCGGCGTCGGCACCGAATTCAACGCGAACGCCGCCTCGCCCGTCGGCGTCTATGTCGACGAGGTCTATCAGGCGTTCCGGTCCAGCCATGGCCAGCAACTCTACGATCTCGAGCAGATCGAGGTCGTGCGCGGCCCGCAGGGCACGCTTTACGGCCGCAACACCACCGGCGGCGCGATCAATTTCATAACCCGCAAGCCCAAGCTCTCCGGCACCAACGGCTATGCCACCATCGGCTACGGCAACTACAACCGGATCAACGGCGAGGCCGCGATCGAAGTCACGCCGGTGGAGGACAAGGTCGGCATCCGCATCGCCGGAACTTACGTCGATTCCGACCCCTACTTGCGCAACCGCCTGGCGCCCGGCCTGAACACTTCGGCAGCGGGCGGCGCATCGGGGCTGAACCAGGTGAATGACCGCTCGCCGGGCGGCACCAAGAGCTACGGCATCCGCGGCACGCTGCGGGTGAAGCCGACCGATACGCTCGATATCACGCTCAAGGGTTACTACGCCAAGGCCGTCGGCGGCACCGAGCCGCCGCTGCCGACCGGGCAGTCGAAGACCAGCGACGTCATCGATTATACCTCGCCCAATTTCCTGCTCGGCGGCCTGTTCGGATCGCTCGCCCCGGCGGGCCTGCTGCCGGCTTCGTACAGCCAGTCGGGCGAAGGACTCGGCCTCAAGGAAATCCAGGCCGACACCATCGGCAAGGCGCTGACCCGCTCGGAAGGCGTCGTCCTCACCGTCAAGGCGGAACTGGGCGATTCTCTCGATCTGGTTTCGGTCAGCGGTTACGATTCCGGGCGTTACCTGCAGTCGATCACCGACTGCGACGGCACGCCGCTGCGCATGTGCGCGATCGGCTATCAGTCCAACTTCAACGCCTTCAACCAGGATCTGCGCTTCGTGCTCGACCGGCAGGCGTTCAAGCTGATCCTGGGCGGCGGATATGGCCGCGACTCGATCACGGCGGACAACCGGCCGGACTTCTTCAACTTCCTGAGCGACGTGCGCGCGGCGGTCGGCCTGCCAGACACGTATTTCAACCCAGGCGGCGCCTTCAACGGCACGGCGCTTTCGGCTGGCTCCCTGCCCACCGGCATCCGCGCGACGAACCATTCCAAGCAGAAGCGCACCAGTTGGGCCCTCTACGGCGAGGGCAGCTACGAGATCACGCCGACCCTGAAGCTGACGGCGGGCCTGCGTTACACGATCGACAAGACACGCTTCATGGACGGCATCACGACCTATTACGACGATGCCGGCAATGCGCGGATGATCACCGTGTCGGACTTCAACGATCCGGCGCTGGGCAACACCTACTTCATCGAGCCGGTGCGCGACGAAGCCGGCAACATCGTCATCCCGTCCTACCGCGACCTCGGCGTGCCGATGCCCGGCGGGCTTGAGCGCAGCGGCAAATCCAAGAAGTTCACCGGCCGGGCGATCCTCGACTGGAAGCCGATCGACGACGTGATGCTTTATGCCAGCTTCAGCCGCGGCTACCGGGCGGGTACCTTCAACGGCCTCGCCTACGGCAGCGCCAATCAGGTCTACTTCGTGCGGCCCGAGCAGGTGAATGCCTACGAGATCGGCTTCAAGTCGCGCTTCCTCAACAACCGGGTGCAGGTCAACGGCGCGTTCTTCTACTACGATTACAAGGGGCAGCAGGGTCAGGTGGTGGATAATACCGCCACCGCCAACCTCATTGCGCTCGACGGCACCCTCAAGGGCTTCGAGGCGGACATCCAGTTCGCCGCCACCGACCGCCTGACGCTGACCGCGTCCGTCGGCATCCTCGACAGCAAGTACAAGGGCTACGATCAGGCCGCCTGCGCCGCCAAGGATTTGTCCGGGCAATTTCCCGCGCAGGACGGCTCGTGCGTCCAGACCTCGGGCGGCAATGTCAGCGTCGGGGGCAATCCCTTCCCTTATGCCGCCAAGTCCTCGCTCAACTTCGGGTTCGACTGGGACGCGGTGGAGCTGGGCGGCGGCACCATCAAGCTGCACGGCGATGCCTCTTACACCGGCCGGTATTACTTCGACTCGTTCAAGGACTATAGCCGCGGCCCGCTCCCGAGCGTCGCCAGCGGCAAGTTCGGCGAGGGCAACGGCGACTACTGGCTACTGAACGGGCGCATCTCCTACGATACGCCGCGCTACACGATCTCGGTCTGGGGCAAGAACCTGACCAACAAGGTCTATTACCCTTACGGCATCTCGCTCGAAAACCTGTTCGGCAACGGCTACCGCGTGCGCGGCCTGCCACGCACGTACGGCATCGAGGCGACGATGCGCTTCTGACGGTGACCGGGGCGGGGCCGATGGTCCTGCCCCTTTTTCATGACCTTACGACAACAAGAAAACTGGGAGAGTGCCGTGGAGACCCCCTACAAGTACGTCCGGATATGCGCATGGGG
The DNA here is from genome assembly GCF_054589055.1 of Novosphingobium sp. 11B. NCBI lineage: Bacteria > Pseudomonadati > Pseudomonadota > Alphaproteobacteria > Sphingomonadales > Sphingomonadaceae > Novosphingobium > Novosphingobium sp. 11B. The sequence continues at coordinate 28,433 of NZ_BAAILP010000105.1, forward strand.
AGGCCCGATCCTCCTGATCGTCACCATCATCTTCTGGGGCATTCTGGGGCGCAACATTCCGCCCTACTCCGCCGGGCTTTCCGCCGCCGAGTTCAAGGCGCAGTTCGCCCCGGTGGCGGACCAGATCCGCGTCGGCATGACCGTGACGATCGCCTGCTCCGTCCTCTACTTCGTGTGGGGACTGGCGATCACCAAGGTCATGGAGAAAGTCGAGCGGCACAACAACGTGCTCTCCACCCTGCAGTTGTGGGGCGCCGGGTTCACGACCCTGATCTTCGTCATTCCCTGCGGCATCTGGCTGACCGCCACCTTCCGCGCCGACACGCTGGAGCCCGGCACGCTGCAGATCCTGTTCGATCTGGGCTGGATGATCTTCGACCTCGCCTATTCACTCACCACCCTGCAGATGGTGGCGCTGGGCGTGTGCTTCCTTTCGGACCGGCGCCAGGTGCCGCTGTTCCCGGCCTGGGTCAGCTGGTTCAGCATCTGGGTGGGCGTGATGTTCGTGATCGAGGCGCTCAATCCGTTCTTCAAAACCGGCCCGTTCTCGCGCAGCGGCACCGTCAATTACTGGCTCGAGTTCTCAATCTTCTTCCTCTTCATGGCGATCATATCGGTCTATCTGTTCAAGGCGATCGACCGTCTGGTCCGAGAAGAAGCGCCCTGACCGTGCATGGCCAGCCAGGCGCGGGCAACCTGCGCGAACGCGACCGGACGCTGCCCGGCGATCCGGGCGTGTTCTTCTTCATCACGGCAGACATGGCGATGTTCGCGGTGTTCTTCCTGCTGTTCATGGTTGGGCAGTTCCAGGACCCGGAAGGCTATCGCGCCTCACGCGCGGCGCTCGACCCGGTGCTGGGGCTGACGAACACGCTGATCCTCGTCTTCAGCGGCTGGTGGATGGTCCGCGCCGTCGAGGCCGGGCGCGAGGGCGACTGGCGGCACGCCCGCACGCGGGTGCTGGCGGCGATGCTGTTCGGCTCCGCTTTCGCCCTGACCAAGGGCTACGAATACTACGCCAAGGTCTCTGCCGGCATCACGCTGACCTCCAGCGAGTTCTTCGGCTATTACTTCGCCTTCACCGGCATCCACTTCCTGCACTTCGTGCTCGGGATCGGCGTGCTCGCGGTCACCGCAGGCAAGCTCACCAAGCCCGAGGGCACGAAAACGCTGGTCTGGCTGGAGAGCGCCGCCGCCTACTGGCACATGGTCGACCTGCTGTGGATGGTGCTGTTTCCCATGCTCTACCTTGCGGGAGGCACGTCATGAGCGCCCGCTTCGGCAGTACCGCCACCCTGCTCGCTCTCGCCGCGCTGTCTGTGGGCAGCTTCCTGCTCGTCGAAACGGAAGCTGCTTCCCTTGTTGTTGGCCTGGCCGCCGTCGCGATCGCGCTGGTCAAGGCGTCGTTGATCCTGAACCGCTTCATGCATCTGGAATGGCGCCACCGGCCTTTCGCGCTGCTGCTGGCCGCCTGGCTCGGGATCGTCGGCGCCATCCTCGGCGGAGGACTATGCGCTTTGCCCTGGAAGGCTCCGACTCACATTCCTGTCGCCGTGAATGACAGGGCACTTCCCTTCGAGATGATAAAGTGATTAACTGGTTTGGAGGCGGTTCTTGGAATCGCTCGGCCGTATCGCCATCCGCGCCGTCCTCCGGCGCAGTACAGTGGTAGCGGACGCAGACAATGGCGCCGGCAACAAGCCGGCGCTGATATGAGAATGACGGAGAGTTTGTCCTCGATGACTGATCAAACCATGCGCATAGAGCGCGACGGTGCCCTCGCCCGTCTCGTCTTTTCCCAGGCAGAGCGTGGAAACCCCATCAACGCCGAATTCTGCGGGGCATTCCTCGATGCCGCAAACACGATCTCGGAAGACCCGTCGATCCGGGCCGTGCTGATCGTCGCCGAGGGCAAGAACTTCAGCTTCGGCGGCGATATCGCCACGTTCACCGGTGAGCTCGACCGCCTGCCGATGATGATAAAGCGATGGACCGCCGCGCTGCACGTCGGCATCGCCCGCTTCGCACGCATGGACGCGCCGGTCGTCGTCGCCGTGCAGGGCATGTCGGCGGGGGGCATGAACGGGCTTGTCGCGGGGGCGGATTACGTCGTCGGCTCGGCCACTTCGCGCTATCTCGCCGCTTATGCGGGGATCGCCTTCTGCGCGGATGCCGGAACCTCGATCATGCTGTCGCGCCGTATGGGCATCGCCCGCGCCAAGCGCTTCCTGCTGATGAACGAGCTGCTCGATGCCGATGCAGCATTCAGCGCCGGGCTGGTGGACGAAGTCGCGGCGCCTGAGGATTACCTCGCCCGCGCCGAAGCCGTCGCGCGCCAATTGGCCGAGGGTCCGACCCGCGCCTTCGGGGAAATCCGCCGCCTGTTCCTGAGCGTGGAGGACCAGCCTCTCGAAACACAGCTCGAACTGGAGGCGCTGGCCCTCGCCCGCTGCGCCGGGACCGCCGACGCCCGCGAAGGCATCACCGCCTTCGCCGAAAAACGCAAACCCGTCTTCAAGGGGGAGTGACGCCATGTGGCTATATCCCGAAGTCCGCACGATGGGCGAATTCATCGAGTATCACGCCCGCCACACGCCCGATCGCCGCGCGCTGGTCTATGGGCAGCGCAACATCTCGTTCGCCGAATACGACCGGGCCGCGAACCGTATCGCCAATGCCCTCGTCGCCCGCAGGATCGGTCCGGGCGACCGGATCGGTTTCCTCGGCCTCAATTCGCCCGACTTCTATTTCTCGCTGATCGCGAGCGCCAAGACGCGCGGCGCTTTCACCGTGTTCAACTGGCGCCTTGCCGCAGGCGAACTGGCGCAGTTGATTGCGGACAGCCGCGCTAGCGTGGTGCTGGTCGAGCGCTCGATGGAAACCCTGTGGAACGAGGCCATAGCCATCGCCGGGCATGCTCCGGCGGCGATATGGTTCGACGAGGCCGACAGCATCGAAGCCCAGTGCGCCCACTACCCCGACACCCGCCCCGACCTGTTCATCAGCGAGGAGGACATCGCCGTCCAGCTCTACACCTCCGGAACGACGGGAGTACCCAAAGGCGTGATGCTCAGCCACGGCGGCTTCAACCGCATGCGCCTGTGCGAGCATCTCGAACCCGCCTATGAGTGGGTGGACGGCGACATCTTCATCAATCCTCTGCCGAATTTCCACCTGCTTTCGATCGGCATCGCTTTCCAGTGCCTTTACAACGGCGTCGCCATTTCGGTGGTGCGGCAGTTCGATCCCGGGCTCGTCTGCGAAGCCATCCAGCGCGACCGTCCCACGTTGGTGACGCTGACACCGACGATGCTGCAGATGCTGCTCGATCATCCGCGCGCCGCCGACACCGATTTCACCTCGATCCGGCTGACGCTCTATGCCGGATCGCCGATCTCGCTCGGCCTCATCAAGCGCGCGATCGTGCGGATGCCGGGCAAGTTCATGCAGTTCTACGGCGCCACAGAGGCGGGCGGTGCCTTCTCCATCCTGCGCCCGGACGAGCATGACCTCGACAACGAGGCCAAGCTGCAGAGCTGCGGACGGCCGCTGCCGCTGATCGAGTTCCGCATCGTCGATGCGCAGGGCAACGAGCTGGGCATCGACGAGCCCGGCGAGCTGCTGATCCGTACACCGTCGATCACCACCGGCTACTGGAACCAGCCCGAGGCGACCGCCAAGGTGCTCAGGCACGGCTGGTATCACACTGGCGACGTCGCGCGCCGGGATGCGGAAGGCCTCTACTACATCGTAGATCGCCTCAAGGACATGATCGTGTCGGGCGGCGAGAACATCTACTGCGCCGAAGTGGAGAACGTGCTCTCCACCCATCCGGAAATCGCGACCGTCGCGGTGATCGGCGTGCCCGATGCGCGCTGGGGGGAAGCGGTCATGGCATGCATCATCCGTCATCCCGGCGGCACCGTCACCGAACCCGAAGTCATCGCCCATGCCCGCACGGCCCTTGCCGGGTATAAGGTGCCCAAGCGCGTCGTCTTCATGGAAAGCTTCCCGCTGATCCCCAGCGGCAAGATCTCGAAGAAGGATCTGCGCGCGCCCTATTGGGAAGCGCACGGAAGGAGCGTGGCATGACCGGCATGCACCCGCACCTCTTTGCGCCGGTCCTGATCGGGACGCTAGACCTGCCCAACCGTGTCATCATGGCCCCGCTGACCCGCGCCCGCTCGGGCCCGGACCAGGTGCCCACCGCGCTGATGGCGCAGTACTACGCCCAGCGCGCCGACTGCGGGCTGATCGTGTCGGAGGCCACCGCCGTCGATCCGCTCGGCATGGGCTGGTATGGCGCGCCGGGCCTCTACAACCCGGAGATGGTCGCGGGATGGCGTGTGGTCACCGACGCCGTCCATGCCGCCGGTGGGCGGATGTTCGCCCAGTTGTGGCATATGGGCCGTCTCGTCCTGCCTGACTATCTCGGCGGAGACTTGCCGATCGGTCCTTCGGCAATCGCCGGAGAAGGCGAAACGATGGCTCCGCCGCCGCCCGACTACACCGGCGGCTTCCTGCCGATGAAGCCCTACGTCGTCCCGCGCGAAATGGACCAGGCCGATATCGACCGCGTCGTCGCGAGTTACGGAGCGGCGGCGCGCAATGCGGTTGCCGCAGGGTTCGACGGCGTCGAGATTCACGGCGCCAACGGCTACATCATCGACCAGTTCCTCCAGTCGAAGACCAACTTGCGCAGCGACGGCTATGGCGGCGAAGTCTCCAACCGGGCGCGCCTGCTGCGGGAGATCATCGAGGTCGTGGCGGCACAGGTCAATCCGGGCCGCATCGGCCTGCGGATCAGCCCCACCAGCGAACGCAAGGGCATGGGTGATGAAGACCCCGGCGCCCTCGCCGAAACGATCGGGCAGATCGCCGGTGAGTTCGGCATCGCCTATGTCCATCTGATCGAGCCGATCGCGGCGGGATTCATGGAAAAGCCCCGGCATCCGGTCATGGACCGGCTGCGCGCGTCCTATGCCGGAGCGGTGATCCAGAACGGCAGCTTCGACGCGGCGACCGCTGATGCGTTCATCGCCGCAGGGCAGGCCGATGCGGTATCGTTCGGACGCCCCTACATCGCCAATCCCGATCTGGTGGAGCGCATGCGCGAAGACCGGCCATTGGCCGCAGCGAACTTCGACTACGCCTATGTCGGCGGAGGATGCGGCTATACCGACTATCCCCGGTATGCCGGGTAATGATCGCGACCCTGCCGGAATTATCCGGCGGGTCGGATCAGCCGTGTAACCGCCTCGATCAGCGCCTTGCGTGTCGAGGCGCGGTCATACCCGAAGGCCGTGTTGAGCACCGCGCGGCCTTTCATCCACATCGCGAAGGCCGACGCCTGCTGCCGCCGCAGCGAGACGAGGCCGGCCCAGATTCCGCGCCCGGCCTGATAGCTGGCGGTGCCGTCCAGTATCCGCAAGTGCTCGACGAGGGGAAGCAGTTCCGGCTCCCGCCCTGACAGCAGCGCGACTTCGCCAATCGTTCTCGCGAAGGATACGTAGAACCCATTGTCACCGCTGCCGTCGGCCGGCGAGATCGCGTTCGCCATGCCTTCGGCCCAGTCCTCCAGCGTAAGCGGCTTGTCCTTCGCGCTGTACGGATTCAGCGGATCGGCCACCTTGTGGATCATGGCGCGCCACATCGCCTGATTGCGAAAGTTCGACATGCCTCCAAAATGATAGGCGATGATCGAGGGAGACACGCCAAGGTTGCCGGCGATCCGCCGCTGGTTCACCTTTTCGATCCCGTGTTCGAACAGGTCACGCGCCGCCTCTGTCAGCAGCCGTTCGCGCAGGTCGTCCGGATTGGGCGGCGCGCGCATAGCGAAACTTTCGAGCCTGGGCTCCAGCAAAGCGCTTATGCTGTGCTCTTCATCCCACGATAGATCGAACATTGCCGCCAGGAGTGCACGCAAGGTCTCGCGCTGCAGGATGGGATATTCGGCGAAGGAATCGAGACCTTGCGCCCAGACTTCCTCCATGCACAGGTAAGTGACCAGCGCTTCGGCAAAGCTACGGTCCCGCCCCTGCCCCTCCAGAATATCGCCCCACGCCCGGACTCGCATGTCGTGCCAGGCTTCGACGTGACGCAGGTTGCCGGCCACCGCTTGCGGATGGAACAGCACTTCCGACCAGAAGCGGGCATTGTCGCTCCCATGCCGTAGCCGGATATAGTTCGCGGTCCACTCGACAAAGTTCAGGTAGCCGAGCGGTCTGCCGGCGATATTTGCGATCAGGCTTTCGTGAAACGCGCTATCTTCGAGAAGTGCCTGCTGCAGCGCCGCGCGAAGGAGGCCTGACTTGTCGCCGAAATGATGGACGATCGCGGCGGTCGTGACTCCGGCGTTCGCGGCTATGGCGCGCATCGGCATGTTGCGGATGCCTTGCCGCGCGATCCCCTCGACAGCTTTCCCGACAAGCAGAGATTTCAACGGATAGCCGTCCTGTCCGGACGGTGCCGCTTCCTGGAGAGCCTGTACCGACATGACGGCACCTTACAGGCCCACAGGTTGAGCGCAATGACCTTGCGTGACACCGAACATAACGAATGAACAGCCATTACCCATCACATGATATATATATATTATTATATATCAATATTTTAATTCGACGTCGAAGTTAGTTTTGGCGCGATGACAAAACAGGATGGCAAATACCTCTTGTTCGCTTTGATTAATCAGGTTACCAATTTTCAAACAGCCGAATGAGTCGGCGAACGAATGGAGAGGAAGGACGCGGGCGCCGGGGCACAACCGCCGATCGAGCGCGCTGATGCGAACTTTCCAAGCATCTTCAGGCATGGCCGTCCCGCAGATTGCGACCGGCAAGACATCCTCACGACTGCAGGAGACAGCGTCCGATGAACGTCATCACCTCGATCCCGAAATTTGCCGACAGGCACGCCTACAAGCACGATCTTGCCCCGGACGGCCGCGAGGCTCTCGCGCACATGCTTATCATTCCCGAGCACGGAATAGCCGGCTTCATCTATCCCAGCCTGCGCGGCGGCGGCACGGCGAAAGTGCGCACCACGCTTTTCGGCCCAGGCCTTGGCGAAGAAATCCACGAGGAGATCGAAGGCGAGGCCCCCGACCTCGATTTCGACGACTGGCGCTTCGGACCGCTGGAAATGGCCATCGTCGAACCTCACCACAAAGTCGAACTGCGCTGGAAGGGAGAGCGCATCCAGTTCGACGGCACGTACGAGGCAGCCTATCCCGTCTACGCCTTCAGCTCGCACCCGGACGGCCTGCCGCCTTACTACGGTGACGACCGCACCGAGCAGCACGGCAGGGTCACCGGCCAGTTGACCGTCGACGGTAAGACCTTCGAGGTCAACGGCTGGCTCGTGCGCGATCATTCATGGGGGCCGCGCGTCTGGGGGCTCAACCAGCATTACAAGTGGTTCCACGCAGTCACTGCCGAAGCGTCGATCCATTACTTCGAAATGCAGTCGTTCGGCCGGCGCCACCTGCAAGGCTATCTCGTCAAGGACGGCAGGATGACCCACCTCGTCGATGCCGAGTACGACTACACGTTCGACGAGAACATGATGCAGCAGACTTTCGATTCCACCGTATTCGACGACGAGGGCCGCACGGCGCGCGTGGAATGCAAGGCATTCGCCAACATCCGGCTCGACTTCGATCCGATAACCTATCTTTGCGAGGCACCCGTCACCGTGACCATCGATGGAGTCCCCGGCGCCGGGTGGTGCGAGTTCTGTTGGAACAAGGACTACTACAACTTCGCCCGGCAACATGTGGCAAAGTACGGCCAGTAGACAGCCGAGCCGACCATGACTGCCCTGACGATGAGGTTATCCCGATGGCTACGGTCCATTCGACCAGTACATCCGCCTTCGCATCCACGCCGGATCGGTCCGATCTGGAGCCCGGCATCCGGGCCGTGCTCGATCGGCGGGCACTGCGCAAGGCGGCCAGCGACGTCTATCGCGTCGCGTCGATCGCAGAAGTTGAGGAACGCCTGTCCCGGTTCCTGGCAAGCGTCGCTCCGGGCCTGATCGCCAGCGGCGTGCGCCGGCTCGGCGGCGGCGCGTCCAAGGAACAGTTCTACTTTGAAATCGGCGGCGGCGCTGCTCCAGCGCAGGCCTACGTGCTACGCATGGAGCCGATCCAGTCGATCTCGGAATCGGATCGGGGCCGCGAGGCCGACCTGCTCAACGCGGTGCGGGGCATAATTCCCGCGCCAGAACCGGCATGGCTCGACGCGGAAGGGACATTCTTCGGCCAGCCCGCAGCCATCATGCATTTCGTCGCCGGTGTGACCAAACCGAGCGACAACGGCAATACGGTGACCGGTCTGGGCACTTATCTGGGGCCGGATCTTCGCGGCAGAATCGCACCGCAATTCATCCGCAATCTCGCCGCCATCCACGCGCTGGACCTTGCCGATCCGAATCTTGCCAGCTTCCAGCGACCGGACGCCGATCCCTGGCAGGCGGCGCGCTGGCAGGTGAACTGGTGGGCTCGCCTGCACCACGAAGACGTGATCCAGGCCCATCCGGTGCTCACACTCGCGGAAGAGTGGATGTATGCCAACCTGCCCGCCGCGACCGATCTGGTGATGGTCCACGGCGACTATCGCACCGGAAACTACCTGTTCGACGAGGACAGCGGCGAGATCACCGCCATGCTCGATTGGGAACTGGCCCATATCGGCGACCCGCACGAGGATCTCGCGTGGACGCTCCAGCGGATATTCGGTTCGTCCGAGAACGGCGTGCACCTTGCCAGCGCGATGCTGACGCGCGAGGACTTCATTGCCGCATATATCGCGCAGACAGGACGATCGGTGAATCCGCGTTCGCTGCATTTCTACGAGATACTCTCCGCCTACAAATGCGTGGTGATGACGCTGGCGACCGGCATGAAGACCGCGCGCGACCGCCACAATCATCAGGACGTCCTGCTCACCTGGCTGGCACCCGCGGGATACATCTTCGTGTCCGAACTCTGCCGCCTTCTGGATGAGGCAACCGCACCATGAATCCATCGATCGAAGATCGCCTCGGCAGCATGATCCGGGCCATGGAAGAAGTCGTTCTCCCCGAACTGCGGGGACGCAAGGGGCTCGCGGAGGAGCAGGCATCGCTGGTACTGGGGCATCTCCACCAGTTGCGCGCGCAGGCAGGCCTGAACACGCGCTACGAAGACGCCGAGTTCCGCGCACTCGCAACGTTGGCCGCAGAACTGGTCGCAGCAGCGAACGGCGGCCCGGTGACGACATCCGCAGCGCATGAATTGCGGTCGGCGGCCATGCCCGCAACCGACGATGACGCCCTGCAGGCAGCGACCGTACGGACGAGCGCCGCCATAGCCGCGCTGATCGCCGCTGCGCACGTCGATGGAGATACCCGGTTCCGCACTGCCGTCTACCGGCAGGTGCTAGGCCACGGGGCCGCGACCGCCCTGCGCGACCGGAGCTGGTTCGCGATTACCGGGTTCGAAGGCCCGGACACGGAACTGCCGTCGATGACGGCTGCGCTCACGTAGTTTCGGCTTTTCGGGCCGCGAACACCGGGCTCACAAGTTACGACGGAGGGGACTGTCAAGGATGAATTCCCGCCCCGTTCGCTCTCGATCTCGAAGGCGCTTTCAGGGTGAGCCAGCTCATCCGTCTGAAACCGCGCACTTACGGGATAGAGGCGAAGATGCAATTCCAGGCACGGAGAGATCGCATGCACCCTGTATTCGTCACCCTCGAACTCCATTTCGCACCGGGCACGATGGAGACGTTCCTGACGCAACTGCCCGGCATTCTCGAAGAGACGCGCAGGACCGACGGCTTCGTCGCCATCAGTGCCCATCGCCATCATGAGGACGCCGACAGACTCATCCTTTCCGAGCAATGGCACAGTGCGCTGGCCTATCAGACCTACCTGCAGTCCCGCATCGTCTCAGGGCTGTTCACGGACTTGTCCAAGCTGCTCGTTGCGGAACCGCGCATCGACATCTGGCAGCCCGCTCATCTCACCGTAACGGCACCAGTCGACTGACAAAGAAGGCGCGGGAGGCAAACTCTCCCGCGCCCTTTTCATGTCAGCCTGCGTCTGCCAGACAGCGGCGCGCCTCGGCGTATTCGTCCACCAGCGTACCGATCCATTCCCCCGCAGGCCCCGCGACCTTGACCGCGCCGATGCCCTGCCCGGCGCTCCAGATTTCCTTCCACGCCTTGGCGTTGTCGCCGCCGCCGTCGATGTTGATCGCCTTGCCCGCCGCGCGCACGAGGTTGTCCGGATCCAGCCCGTTCTCGACGATCGAGGGGCGCAGGAACGTCGCCTTCACGCCGGTGAACGAGTCGCTGACGAGGATGTCGTCGGCCGCGCAGTCGACGATCATCTGCTTGAAACCGGCCTGCGTGTTGGCCTCTTCCGACGCAAGGAAAGCCGAGCCGACATAAGCGAGGTCGGCCCCCATCGCCTCGGCCGCCAGCACCGAGCGGCCGTTGGCGATGCAGCCCGAGAGGATCAGCAGCCCGTCCCACCACTCGCGGATTTCCTGCACCAGCGCGAAAGGCGAGATATTGCCGGTGTGCCCACCTGCACCGGCACCGACAGCTATGATCCCGTCCACGCCCATCTGTGCTGCCTTCTGCGCGTGGCGGTTGCGCACGACGTCCTGGAACACCAGCGCGCCGTTGTCCTGAAGCCGCCGCACGAGGTCGGGGTTGGCCGCCAGCGCCAGCACCACGATCGGCACCTTGTGGCGCAGCACCACCTCCAGATCCGGCTCCAGCCGCGAATTCGAGGCATGGGCGACGAGGTTGATCGCATAAGGCGCGTCGCCCACTTCGGCCTTGATCCGGCCGATGTCGGCATCGAGCGCCTCGGTCGTGCGCGGGTTCAATGCGGGCATCGAGCCGATGATCCCGGCCTTGCACTGCGCGATCACGAGGTCCGCGGTGGAGGCGATGAACATCGGCCCCGCCATCACCGGAATGCGCAGTCTGCCCTTGAGGGCGGCGATCTCTTCCCTGTTCATCGTTCTATCGCTTCCATGTTATCGCGCCGTCATCCAGCACCTTGCGATCCCCCACCAACGCGCGGAACCGCGCCGAGGCATCGCCGTCCTTCCATATCTCGAATGTGACTTCGTCCCCGGGCATGACAACGCCCGAGAACTTGCAGGCCAGCGCCCCCACCGCCCCCGGATCGCGCCCCAACGCGCGCGAGACCGCCACGCCGGCGACGGCATAGCTCGCCAGCCCATGCAGGATCGGGCGCGGGAAACCGGCCTTCGCCGCGAAGCCCGGATCGAGATGCAGCGGGTTCCAGTCCCCCGACAGGCGATAGATCAGCGCCGCGCGCGGCGAGATTCCGTAGTGCCCGACCGCATCGGGAGCGCCGACCGGCTCGAACTTCGCCTCGCGCGGGGCTTCGGGGCCGCCGAAACCGCCGTCGCCACGCAGCAGCAGGGTCTGGCGCAGGCGGCAATGGACGGCGTCGGTATCGGCATTGCTGATCTCGCGCTCCAGCACCAGCACCGCGCCGCGCCCCTCACCCCGGTCGGTCAGCGAGACCACGCTCGCCGTCCCTGTCACCGTGGCGCGGGGGGGCAGCGGCTCGAAGAACTCGGCTGCCTGCGCGGAATGCACCAGCTTGCCGAAATCGACCCCGAGCGCCGGCTCGCGAATCCACATGCCGGGCGAACACAGCGTCACACCATAAGTCGGCAGAACCCGCAGCGATCGTTCATCGAGAAACGCGAGGTCGCCCGCGTCGCACGGATCGTGCCCCAGCCCGACGCCCAGCGCATAAAGGATCGCGTCACGCTCGGCATAGGACTGCGTGCGCACGCCGAAGCCGTAGTCCCGGATCGCGTCGGGCCGGATCATGGTCACACCGGGTCCCAGGTGAACACGTCGCCCGAACGGTGAAGCGGGTAGAAGTCATTGGCGAACTGCGGGAACACGCGCTCGGTGATCGTCTCGGGCGTCCAGCCCTCGGCGGTGTGGGCGGTGCGGATCGGGCGCGACTGCGAGAACAGGTAGATCTCGTTGTTGCGCACGCCGAAGACCTGTCCCGTCACGTCCTTGCCGCCATCGCTGCACAGCGCTGCACAGAACGGCCCGATCTTGTCGGCGTCCAGCTTCTTGAGGCCCTCGACGCGCTTCTGCTGCTCGGGTGTGTCGGTCGGAATCGAGCTGACCATGCGCGTCCACGCCCAGGGCGCGACGGCGTTGGAGCGCACGCCGAAGCGCTGCATGTCGATCGCGATGCACTTGGACATGCCGACGATGCCCAGCTTGGCCGCCGCATAGTTCGCCTGCCCGAAGTTGCCGACGAGCCCGGTCGAGGAGGTCATGTGCACGAAAGCGCCCGAGCCCTGATCCTTGAAGAACGGCGCGGCGGCGCGGCTGGTGTGGAAACTGCCCATGAGGTGCACGTCGATCACCGCGCGGAAGTCCTCCGGCTCCATCTTGTGGAAGATCACGTCGCGCAAGTTGCCCGCGTTGTTCACCACCGCGTCGATCCGGCCGAAGCTGTCGATCGCGGCCTGGACCATCGCCTGCGCCCCGTCCCATTCGGCGACGCTGTCGTGGTTGGCGACCGCCTGCCCGCCCAGCGCACGGATTTCCTCGACCACCTGCTCGGCGGGCGAAGCGCTCTCCTCGCCCTCGCCGGTCAGCGCCACGCCAAGGTCGTTGACGACAACCGCAGCACCCGCCTTCGCCATGGCCAGCGCGATGCCGCGACCGACGCCGCGACCGGCGCCGGTGACGAGCACGGCCTTGCCTTCCATCATTCCCATTGTCGTATCCTCAGTAGCTCTTGGGAAGGTCGAGGACCTTCTCGGCGATGAAGCTCATGATGAGCTGCTCGGTGATCGGCGCGAGGCGCGTCAGCGCGGCCTCGCGGTACAGTCGCTCGACATGGTATTCCTTGGCATAGCCAAAGCCGCCATGCGTCGCGACCGATTGCCACGCCGCGTCATGACAGGCGCGGGCGGCAAGGAACTTGGCGGAATTGGCCTCGGCTCCGCAGGGCAGGCCGCTGTCGTAGAGGCGCGCGGCCTTCTCGACCATCAGCCAGGCGCTTTGCAGATACATCCACTTTTCCGCGAGCGGGTGCTGGATACCCTGGTTCTGGCCGATCGGCCGGTCGAAAACCACGCGCTCCTTGGCATAGTTCACGCCCCGGCGCAGTGCGTCGGAACCGATGCCGGTGGCGGCGGCGGCGATCAGGATGCGCTCGGGGTTTAGCGAGTGGAGGATATAGCCGAAGCCCTTGCCTTCCTCGCCGATGCGGTCCTCGTCGGGGATGAACAGATCCTCGATGAAGATCGCGTTCGAATCCACCGCCTTGCGGCCCATCTTGGGGATCAGGTGGACATCGATCTTGCTGCGGTCGAGGTCGGTGTAGAAGATGGTGATGCCGTCCGTCGGCTTGGTCACGTCCTCGAACTTGGTGGTGCGGGTCAGCAGCATGATCTTGTTCGCGACCTGCGCGGTCGAGGTCCAGACCTTCTGGCCGTTGACCCGGTAGCCGCCGGGCACCTTCTCGGCGAATGTCTTGATCCGCGTGGTATTGAGGCCGGCGTCTGGCTCGGTGAAGCCGAAGCACACCTGGTCCTCGCCCGAGACAAGGCGCGGCACCCAGCGGGCCTTCTGCTCCTCGGTGCCCTTGACCACGATCGGGTGCGGCCCGAACAGGTTGATATGGATCGTCGAGGACGCGGCGAACCCGCCGCCGCAAGAGGCGACCTCGCGGATCATCGTCATCGCCTCGGTCACGCCGAGGCCGGAGCCGCCGTATTCCTCGGGCATGGTGATGCCCAGCCAGCCGCTTTCGGCCATGGCGCGGTGGAATTCGCGCGGGAACTTGCCGTCGTCGTCGCGGGCAAGCCAGTATTCGTCGTCGTACGGCTTGCAGACCGCGCGCACGCCTTCGCGGATGGCTTCGAGATCTTCCTCGGTCGGAAGGGGACGGAGTGCACTCATGACGAAATCCTCGTTGAATGGGACTGGATGCGGCGCAGCAGGTCGGGCCCGCGCCACAGAAGCCAGGCGGCGTTGACCATGTTGCCGGTGCAGCAGGTGACGATGAACAGCACGACCACAAGCGTCAGGTTGCGCTCGTAGGCGTAGATGATGAGCGAGAAGAGCAGGAAGCCGGAATAGGCATCGGCCCAGACGTAGAGGCCCCAGACCACCGACCACACGTGGAGCTGGTCCGGGATGACCTCGCCGGTCGCGAAGGCATAGAGAAGGAACGCGGTCAGGCCGACCACGATCGCAAGGCTGGCGCCGCGCGCGAAACCGCTCATCCATCTTCTCCTGCTGCGGCCAGCGTCTTGTGCGCGGCCTTGAGGTGGGGAATGTCGAACATCTTTCCGTCGATGCCGATCGTACCGAGTTCGGGATTGGCGGCGAAGGCATCGACGATGCGGCGGGCATGGGCCACTTCCTCCTCAGACGGGCTGAAGCAGCGGTTGATCGTGTCGACCTGATCGGGGTGGATGGCGATGCGGCCGAGGAACCCGTCGCGCCGGGCCTTGCGGCAGTCCACTTCCAGCCCCTCGGGATCGCGGAAGTTGGCGTAGAGCGTGTCGATCGGCACGACCCCGGCCGAGGCCGAGGCGAACAGGCACTGCGCGCGGGCAACCTGATAGGGGAAGGTCCAGGAGCCGTCGGGCTCCTTGTTGTCCGTCGCGCCGATGGCGGCGCCAAGGTCTTCCGCCCCCCAGGTCAGGCCGACGAGGCGCGGGTGCGGCGGCGTGTAGGACTGCAGGTTGAACATCGCCAGCGGCGTCTCGGTGGAGACGACGGCGATCTTCACCGTGCCCACCGCCATGCCCGCCTCGGCCTCGAGCCGGTCCAGCTTGCGGGCGATTTCAGCGATGTCCTCGGCGCCATTGGCCTTGGGAACCAGCAGCCCCGCAAGGCCAGGGCGCACCACGGCGGCAAGGTCGTCGTCGATCAGCCCGCTGTCGAGCGGATTGGGCCGCACGAACAGCGCAGCGCCGACCTCGCCCGCGCGGTCGAGCCAGCCCGCGACGATGCCGCGCGCCTCGGGCTTCACCGCCGGAGCAACCGAGTCCTCGAGATCGAGGATCAGCACGTCCGCCGCTGTCTGCGAGGCTTTTGCGAACTTTTTCTCGCTGTCGCCCGGCACGAAGAGAAGCGAGCGCAGCCTCACGCCGGCTTCCTCAGCATCAGTGCATTGCGCTTGGTGCGGCAGACGATCTGGTCGTTCTGGTTGAGGCCGATGTGCTCGAACAGGACGATGCCCTGCGTCGGGCGAGACTTGCTGGCGCGCACCTCCAGCACATGCGTTTCCGAGCGGATGGTATCGCCGGAGAAGACCGGGTTCGGAAACACCGTATCGGTCATGCCGAGGTTGGCGACCGTGGTGCCCAGCGTCGTATCCTGCACCGACAGGCCGATCACCAGCCCCAGCGTGAAGATCGAGTTCATGAGCGGCCTGCCGAATTCGGTCTGCGCCGCATAGTCGTGATCGACATGAAGCTGGGCCGGATTGAAGGTCAGCGACGAGAACAGCATGTTCTCGTATTCCAGCACGGTCTTGCGGATCTCGTGCCGGATCACCTGCCCGACCTCGAACTCCTCGAACCAGAGGCCTGCCATCGTATCGTCTCCCTATTATCTTGTCAGTTCAGGCGGCCGAGGATCGCCACGGCGGCAACGCTGTTGAACGGTGCGCCGCCCAGATTGTGCGTCAGGCCGAAATCGACCTTGCCGCGCTGGCGATCGCCCGCCCGGCCCTGAAGCTGGTTGTAGACCTCGTAGGCCATGCGCAGGCCCGAGGCGCCGACCGGGTGGCCGAAGCACTTGAGCCCCCCGTCGAGCTGGCACGGAATCGCGCCGTCGCGGTCGTACCGGCCATCGAGGATGTCGGCAGGCGCGCGGCCCTCATCCGACAGGCCGAGGTCTTCCATGATGACCAGTTCGGTGATCGAGAAGCAGTCGTGCACCTCGGTCATGTCGATGCTCTGCTTCGGGTCGTGGATGCCCGCCTCGGCATAGGCCTTGCGCGACGCGACGCGGGTATTGGGCACATGCGCGCCGTCCCATTCGCCGTACTGCATCTCCCAGCCGTTGCTGGCGCTGAGCTGGATCGCCTTGATCGTGACGGGGTTGACCTTGCCCAGCCCGCGCGCGATGTCGGGCGTGGTAACGATGGCGCAGGCTGCACCATCCGACACGCCGCAGCAGTCGAACAGGCCCAGCGGATCGGCGATCATCGGCGCGTTCAGGATCTTGTCCATCTCCACCGCCTTGCGCATGTGCGCCTTGGGGCTGTGGACGCCGTTCTGGTGGCTCTTCCACGAGACATGCGCCATCGCCCGCTTGAGGTCGCCCGCGTCGATCCCGTGCCGCGCTGCATAAGCGCCCGCCAGCTGCGCGAACGTGCCCGGCGCGGAGCCGTAAGGCATCCACAAGTCGTTCTGCACGCCCTTGGTCTTGAGCGGCAACCCGCCGTAGCCGGTGTCCTTGAGCTTCTCCACGCCGATGGCCAGCGCGATGTCCACCGCGCCCGAAGCCACGGCATAAGCCGCGCCGCGCAGCGCCTCGGTCCCGGTGGCGCACATGTTCTCCACCCGCGTGACCGGCACCCGCTGCAGGCGCAGCGCATGGGCGGCGGGCAGCGCGGAATTGCCGACGTTGATGTCGTCGAGCGCATTGCCGACCCACGCCGCCTCGATCTGCTCGCGCGCGATACCGGCATCCGCCAGCGCCTCGCCGAACGCCTCGACCATCAGCCCGTCAGCGCCAAGCTCCCAGCGTTCGCCGAAACGGCTGCAACCCATGCCGACGATGGCGACCTTGTCCCTGAATCCGCTCGCCATCAGGCGTCTCCCAACGTCGGGCGCGCGCGCGGCGCCGCTTTCCAGAAATAGGTGCGGGTGCCCAGCTCGCGGTTCTGCGACTTGATGCGCAGCCGCATGCGGACGCGGTCCCCCACCGCAAAGCCCTGCTCGGGCCGGTCGACCATCTCCATCAGCACCCGCGCGCCGTTGTCGAACTGGACGAGACCAAAGTCGAACGGCGGATCAGGGGTGAAGTTCAGCCGGTCCGCCGTGATCGAGACGATCTTCGCCTCCAGATCGGCAAGGCGCACGTCCTCCAGAACTTCGGGCTCGGACAGAGCCGGGTTGACCGGATAGGCGCTCTTGGGGAACTGGACGTTGCCCCCACTGTCGCGCCCGCCGATGAAGCCGATGGTGTCGCGGCCGACGCGCTCCAGCACGGTGGCCTGCGATTTCTGCTGGAATTCCGCGCGCATCCCCCAGTCGAGCGACAGCGCACCCGAAAGATTGAGGAAGCGCGTGGGAGAAGTCAGGCGAAAGCCCTGCGTGAGAACCTCGGCGAACCCGGCCACGCCCTCGACTTCGCCGGTCACTTCGAAGACCAGAGCATCGACGCCGCTGCCAAACCCGACGACCAGCACGTAATCGCCCACTGCCGCCGCCGCCAACGCAAGGCCGAGGCCGTAGAGCGGCATCGCCGTGCCCAGATCGCCCGCCGCATCGGAAACCGATTGACAATGATTGGGCGCAGCGACCTTCAACTGCCGCGCCGCAGCGGCCCATGTCCCGCCGACCGGCTCGGCCACCGCGACATGCGTCAGATGGCCCGGCTCGATCCCCGCTTCCTCGCAGGCGTCGCGGATGGCGGGAACGATCAGTTCGGCCACCGCCACGTCGCGTACGAAGCGTTCCTCGTAGGCATAAGGCGTGGGGTGATCCTGCGAGGCATAGCGATCGACCAGATCGTGCGTCACGCTGGCGAAACCCGCCAGCCGCGCGCCGCCGCCCTCGCCGATGCGCACCGCGGCGGCGCCGTCGCCATAGGCGAGCTGCGCCGCGCTGCCCGCCTGCGTCAGCCGCTTTTCCGAGGCGACGACGATCTGGTCACCCGTACCCAGCAGCGCATCGAGCATGGCAGTCGTCGCTGCCCGCCGCGAATTGCCGAAGTCCACGGTGCGCACCGTGCGCGGCAGGGCCAGCGCATCGAGCGCGATCGCGC
>NZ_BAAILP010000105.1:46613-53134 GCF_054589055.1 Novosphingobium sp. 11B
TCCGCAGACTTTCGGGCGCGGTCCGCACCAGACCCCGCGCCGCTTCTACAGCCATGGTCAGGCTGTCCTCGTCCCAGCCAGCCAGCGCGCGGAAACCGCCGCGCGGCATGCCGAGGCCACTCCAGGAATATTCGCGGGCGATCGCCTTGCGGTCGACGCGCAGCGCGGGCAAGTATGCGCCCATCGCGGTTATACCGATCTGCACCCTATCCTCCGCAAGATCATTTTTCGGCTCTGCCGCTGCTTTCGCAGCGGCCTATCGTCGCAGCCTTCTTGACAGCGACGAATCATTTTGTAAACAGGTTCACAATTAGTGGCAAGGGCGATTTGGCACCCGTCAGGGCAGCACCCGGCCAAGGGAGCAGGACTTGGACATCTTCAAACAGGACGTGCTGGCCGGAAAGGCCATTCTGGTGACCGGTGGCGGCAGCGGCCTTGGCCGGGAGATCGCCCGTAGCCTCAGCGCGCGCGGCGCCGTGGTGCATATCTGCGGCCGTCGCCAGGCGCTGCTAGACGAAACGGCGGCGCAGATTTCGGCGGCGACCGGCGGCGCGGTCCATGCTCACGCCTGCGACATCCGAGATGCCGATGCAGTGGACGCGATGATCGAGGCGATCTGGCAGACGGGTCCGCTTTCCGGCCTGTTCAACAACGCCGCCGCCAACTTCATCGCACCGACCAAGGACCTGAGCGCCCGCGGCTTCCGCGCGGTGACCTCGACGGTGATCGACGGCACGTTCTACACTACGCTGTCGTGCGGCAAGCGCTGGATTCGCGACGGGATCGCGGGCGCGGTCGTCTCCAACCTGACGACCTGGGTATGGACCGGATCGGCCTTCGTGGTGCCGTCCGCCATGGGCAAGACTGCGATCGACGCCATGACCAAGTCGCTGGCGGTGGAATGGGGCCCTTACGGCATCCGCCTCAACGCTGTGGCCCCCGGCCCCTTCCCTACCGAAGGCGCGTGGGAAAAGCTCAATCCGATCCCGGACACGCAAAGCTCGGCCACCAATTGCGAGACGGTGCCGCTGCGCCGCTTCGGCGATATGCCGGAACTGTGCAACCTGATTACCTTCCTGCTGTCGGACGGTTGCAATTACCTGACCGGGCAGACCATCGCGATCGACGGTGCGCAGCATCTGGCCGGTCCCGGCACCTTCGCCGATCTCACCAACCTGACCGGCGAGCAGTGGGATGCAGCGCGCGCCGCTATCGCGGGTTCGGTCGCCAAGGAAAAAGCCCAACGGGGGAGCAACTGAGCCATGATCGAAAGATCCCTCTTCCAGCCCGAACACGAAATGTGGCGCGACACCGTCCGCAAGTTCATCGAGAAGGAAATCGTCCCCTTCCACGACCAGTGGGAAAAGGACGGCATCGTCCCGCGCGACGTATGGCTCAAGGCCGGTGAGGCCGGGATGCTGTGCTGCACGGTTCCCGAGGAATACGGCGGCATCGGCGCGGACTATCTCTATGACGTCATCGTCTTCGAGGAACTGTGGCGCGCGGGCACGAGCGGCCCGGGCTTCCTGATCCACACCGACCTCGTCGCCTCCTACATCCTCGCCTTCGGGACCGAGGAGCAGAAGCGCCAGTGGCTGCCCAAGATGGTCAGCGGCGAGGCGATCGGCTCGCTCGGCATGACCGAGCCGCACGCGGGCAGCGATCTCAAGGCGATCCGCACCCGCGCCGAACGCGACGGCGACGACTTCGTGATCAACGGGCAGAAGGTGTTCATCTCGAACGGCCAGCTGTGCGACGTGATCGTGCTCGCCACCAAGACCGACAGCGCCGCCGGGGCCAAGGGCACCTCGCTGTTCCTCGTCGATGCCAGCCTGCCCGGTTTCAACCGGGGCCAGAACCTCGACAAGCTGGGCATGAAGGCGCAGGACACCTCGGAACTGTTCTTCGACAACCTGCGCGTGCCCGCCAGCGCAATGCTGGGCGAGGAAGGCCAGGGCTTCGCGCTGATGATGACGAAGCTGTCGCAGGAACGGCTCGCCCAGGCGATCCGCTCGGCGACCGTGACCGAAACCGTCATCGAATGGACGGTGGACTACACCGCCGAGCGCAAGGCCTTCGGCCAGACCATCGGCGATTTCCAGAACACCCAGTTCGTGCTGGCCGACCTCAAGGCGCGTGCGGTGATGGCGCGGGTCTTCACAGACAAGTGCATCGACCTGTTCATGAAGGGCGAGCTTGATCCGGTCGATGCCGCGATGGCCAAGATGACCACCTCGGAGCTGCACTGCGAAACGGTCGACAAGTGCCTGCAATTGTTCGGCGGCTGGGGCTACATGTGGGAGTACCCGATCTGCCGCGCCTATGCCGACGCGCGCATCGTCAAGATCGCCGGCGGCTCCATCGAGATCATGAAGACCATCATCGCGCGTGAGATGTTCAAGGGCAAGCTTGCGCGCAAAGGGTAATGGAAACACGCTTACCTCTTGATGCGCGCGCAATTGCGGATAGTGCGGAAGGTTCAACTTCCGGAGTTTCCAGCGTGCCCAAGAATTTGGATTCCAACCTGCGTTTCGGGTTCCTGATCCACGACGTGTCGCGCATGCGCCGCATCGTCGTGGACCGGGCGCTCAAGCCGCTCGGCATCACGCGATCGCAGTGGTGGGTGCTGGCTTTCCTGTCGCGCCGCGACGGGATGACCCAGACCGCGCTGGCCGCCGACCTCGATCTCACCAAGGTGGCGATCGGTGGGCTGGTCGATCGCATGGAAGGCGGCGGCTTCGTGGAACGCCGGGCGGATGAACGCGATGCCCGCGCCCGCCGCATATACCTGACCAAGGCCGGCCAGAAGCTGGTCGCCACGATCAGGGAAGCGGTCGATGCGGTGGAAGCCGACATCATGAGCGTGGTGGAGGACGAAGAACTCGAGGGCGCCAGCGGCGTGCTCCTCAAGGTCAAGACGAGACTGATCGAACTCATCGGCAGCGATGCCGAAGGGGCCGGCGACATAGAAATGTAGCCGGTCATGAACAAACGGAGGTTGTTGTGAAAGGTTTGGAAGGCAAGGTCGCCATCGTCACCGGCGGCGGACAGGGCATCGGGCGCGCGCTCGTTCTCAGGCTCGCGGCGGAGGGGTGCAAGGTCGCCATCTTCGATCTCAGCCCCGAGGCGGGCGAAAAGACCGCAAAGCTCGCCGGAGACGCCGTGGTGCAGACCTGGCAGGTCGATGTGAGCGACTTCGAGGCCGTTCAGGCTGCCGTAGGTGCCGTTGAGGACACCCTTGGTCCCGTCTGGGCGCTGGTCAACAACGCCGGATGGGACAAGCCGATGCCCTTCCTCACGACCACCCCGGAGTTCTGGGACAAGGTCATCTCGATCAACCTCAAGGGCAATCTCAACACCCATTTCGCGGTCGCGGGCCGGATGGCGCAGCGCGGCGGCGGGCGGATCATCAACATCGCCTCGGACGCGGCGCGCGTCGGCACCAGCAACGAGGCGGTCTATTCGGCCTGCAAGGGCGGCCTCATCAGCTTCACCAAGTCGATCGCCCGCGAACTGGCGCGCAAGAACGTGCTCGCCAACTGCGTCTGCCCCGGCCCCACCAATACGCCGATGATGGCCTCGGTGCTGGGCGAAGGCGCCGACGCGGAGAAGTGGAAGGACGCGATGGTGCGCGGTATCCCCTTGAAGCGCATGGGAGAACCCGAGGACTACGCCGGCATCGTGGCGATGCTCGCGTCGGACGACGGCGCCTATATCACCGGGCAGGCCATTTCCGTCTCCGGCGGCATGAACATGGTCTGATCCGGCCATGTCGGATCAGGACACCACCCCGCCGCCGATCCCGGGAAACTGGGAAACCGGCATCGTTACCCGCACGGGAGCGTGGACGGTCGGCCAGATCTGGGTCGACTGGGCAGCGAAGCGCTACTGCCTGAAAGTCTCGGAAGATCACTGCAACGGCGTCGGCGGCATGCACGGCGGCGCCATGGCGACTTTCCTTGATGGGCAGGCCTTCGTCTACCAGGACCGCGAGGCCGCCGATCCCCATACGCCGACAATATCCTTGCAGGTCAATTACCTGGCTCCGCCCGTCGCAGGCGACTGGCTGGTTGCGGACGTCGTGCTGGTGAAGACCACGCGCACGATGATCTTCACCCAGGCGATCGCCACCGTCGGAGAGCGGGTGATGGCCAGCTCCCACGCGATCTACAAGAACAACGCAGGAAAGGACTCGCTATGAGCGAAGCACCCCAGTTCAAGCACGTGATCTACGAAGTGAAGGGCCGCGCGGCCTGGATCACGATCAACCGCCCCAAGCTCTACAACGCCTTCAATGCCCAGACGATCGAGGAACTGATCGCCTCGTTCAAGCTGGCCGCCGACGATCGCGGCGTCAGCTCGGTCGTGCTCACCGGCGCGGGCGACAAGGCCTTCTGCACCGGCGGCGACCAGTCGGCCCACGAAGGCCAGTACGACGGGCGCGGCATCGTCGGCCTGCCGATCGACGAACTGCAGTCGATCATCCGCGACATTCCCAAGCCCGTGATTGCCCGTATCAACGGCTTCGCGATCGGCGGCGGCAATGTCTTCGCGACGCTGTGCGACCTTTCGATCATGTCGGAATCGGCGAAGCTCGGTCAGGTCGGCCCCAAGGTCGGCTCGGTCGATGCAGGCTGGGGCACGGCGCTCCTCGCCCGCCACGTCGGCGACAAGAAGGCGCGCGAGATCTGGTTCCTCAACCTCCAGTATACGGCGGCAGAAGCGCTCGAGATGGGGCTCGTCAACAAGATCGTCCCGCACGACCAGCTTGATGCGGCGGTGACCGAGTGGACCGACATCCTCGCCCAGCGCTCGCCCACCGCGCTGGCGCTCGCCAAGCGCAGCTTCAATGCCGACAGCGACAACATCCGCGGCATCTCGATGCTGGCGCTCAATGCGGTGAAGCTGTTCTACGACACCGACGAGTCCAAGGAAGGCGTCCGCGCCTTCACCGAGAAGCGCGCGCCCGACTTCCACAAGTACGTGAAGTGACGGAATAGCAGATAGCAAATCAGCAGGTCCGGCCCGTGGCACCACGACGCATCACCGAAGACGATCTGGCCGCAGTCCTGCCGCCCGGTGGGCTGACGCTGGTTTCGTCGTGCAGCGCGGAATCGGATCTGCTGGCCGATATGGTCGCCGGGGGGGGAGATACCCTGGCGGCCATGCGGTTCTCCGGCATCTTCGTGCCCGGCCTCAACCGCCGGACATGGTCGGGAAGCAGCCGGAGCCGGGTGCTGACGTTCTTCCAGACGCCGCAGCTCAGGGCAGAACCCGAGCGGGTCGATTTCAGGCCGCTGTGCTACGGGCAGATATCCGCGCTCTATGCGGCCGAGCCGCCAAGCGCAGCGCTGTTCATGTGCAGCCCGCCCGATGAAAACGGAATGTGCTCGTTCGGGCCGGAAACAGCATTCATTCCCGATTTCTGGCGATGCGCCGGAACGCGGATCGCGCATATCAACCCCGCCATGCCGCGCACGGCAGGCGATCCGGGTATTCCCTTCGGCGAACTGACCGCTTTCATCGAGCA
The DNA here is from genome assembly GCF_054589055.1 of Novosphingobium sp. 11B. NCBI lineage: Bacteria > Pseudomonadati > Pseudomonadota > Alphaproteobacteria > Sphingomonadales > Sphingomonadaceae > Novosphingobium > Novosphingobium sp. 11B. Next base: position 52,144 of record NZ_BAAILP010000105.1, read on the forward strand.
GGATCAGGTATTGAAAGGCACGCCCGCCGATCTTCCGGACCCTGTTTCGCGCGCGATCGCGGAACATGCGGCCCGATTCATAGAAGACGGCGCCACGCTGCAGACCGGCCTCGGCAAAGTGCCCGACGCCGTCCTCGATGCATTGCATGACCGCCGCGACCTGCGCCTTCATACCGGCCTCGTCGGCGACGGCGGGCTGCGGCTGGTGCGGTCGGGGGCCATGGCCCCGGGTTCGAGCGCCCTCGTCGGCGTCGCGATCGGATCGCCCGAACTCTACGCAGGGTTGGATGATCCCCATTTCCAGTTCCGACCGGCCTCGGTAACGCATGATCTGCGCATCGCGGGAGCCGCCGAACACTTCGTCACGGTGAATTCCGCGCTGGAAGTCGACCTGTTCGGACAAGTCTATTCCGAGGTCGGCCCCAAGGGCGCCATGTCGGGACCGGGAGGCGCCAGCGACTTTGCCGCCGCCGCCCGCCTGTCGCCGCGCGGGCTGCGCCTGATCTGCCTTCCCGCCGACGCGGCGAAAGGCACGCTGTCGCGCATCATCGACCCTGCCTCTGCACGCGGCCCGGCATCGCTGAGCCGGCTCGATACCGATGTGGTCGTCACCGAACATGGTGCCGCCGACCTGCGGGGCAAGAGCCATGATGACCGCGCCGAAGCCCTTATACGTATAGCCGCCCCCCAATTCCGCGATGTCCTGGCAGAAAGCTGGCGTGCGGTTTCGGATCGGCTCTGAGAACACAAGAGAGGATTATATGGCCAAGACCATCATCAGCTGCGCCGTGACGGGCTCGATCCACACGCCGTCGATGTCGCCGCATCTGCCGGTGACGGCCGACGAGATCGCGCAGAGTGCGCTTGAGGCGGCAGAGGCCGGCGCGGCGATCGTCCACCTGCACGCGCGCGATCCGCAGACCGGCAAGCCGGTGCACGAACCCGAAGACTTCGCGCCGTTCCTCAAGGTCATCAAACAGGCGAGCGACGT
>NZ_BAAILP010000106.1:0-361 GCF_054589055.1 Novosphingobium sp. 11B
TTACGCCGTCGACCGCATCGAGATCCTGCTTGACGAAGATAGACTCGATGACGCGATCGCAAGCATCGAACACGCCAATCCACGATTGCATTATGCGCGCGACGAAGCGCTCGTCAGGCTAACCAATGCCGCGCTCAAGGCCCGCCCTGAATGGGCTGCCGGCTTTGCGGTGAAGATGGCATCCCCCATCATCGAGAGCGGGCGCTCGAGCAGATACGACCTTGCCGCTTTCTGGCTCGAGCGGGCTGCGTGCGGGTTCATAACGCTCGGCAGAACCGCCGAGTGGCATCGCTATCTCGACGAGCTGATGACGACGCATCGACGCAAGCACAGGCTGCTGGGCTTTCTCAGATCCTTACGC
>NZ_BAAILP010000107.1:0-20736 GCF_054589055.1 Novosphingobium sp. 11B
TCTGGGTCGGCGACATTAATCAACACTCCCCGCCGCACCCAGAACCGAACTATATTCCCACAACCCGCCTAAAACGTATGGCTCAGGCACTATGCTTCGCTACCTGATCGTACAAAGTCGAGGTCAGCACCTGGATCAAAAATCGGATGTTGAGCTTCCACTAAGGGTCGGGACCTGAATCCCACCCGAAATTTTCGCGTGCGTCTAATCCCCTGCTGTCCCTTCAGATGTGCGTCGCGGGACGTGGGGTGTTCGCTGGGAAAGTCGGGCATTTAGGTGTTTACAACAGAACGGCGAAGGCGAAGCTTGGGAGAAGGCGATGAGGACGCGGAATGGTCTGGCAGCCGCTAGAGCCGGCGCGCTGCTAATGGCGGGTACACTGTCTGCGTGCAGCCCAGATGCAGCACAGCCTGAACCGACACCTACCACTTATGATATTAGAGCGGCAGACCTCATTGCGACCGAGCCCAATGATATCTGCCGAACCCGCCACCCCGCCTTCCTGCGCGACTTGCTGCTGCGGATTAGCGCCAGTCTGCCACCCGGCAGCAGTGGCTTCGAGTTCATACATTTCACGGTTGATAAGCCGAAACTCAACGGGGAGTGGGCCGCTATGGTCAGGTTCCGCGCCGCTTTGCCCGGTGAACCCGTTCAAACTATGCGCACCGTCGCTCCTTTCAATCTGGAAGACTGCACGACCGGGGCGTGGTCGCTGTATCGGAGGGAAGGCGCATACGAAAAATAGATATCTTCTGAAATTTTCAGATCGCATCCCATATACCGCAAAGAAAAGCGGTTAATCTGTTTCCGGGCCCACGAACTCAGCCGATGAACGACCAAGAAGGTTCGGTCAGCGTCTCTTCCATTCGGATGCGCGGTGGACATGGCGAACCTTTAGCAGGTCCTGACGGCTCAATATGCCCACGAGCCGGGAGGTTGCCGGATCTACGACCGGGATACGGCCGATGCCGCTGTCGACCATCATGTCCGCAATCTGGCTGACGGGTTTTTGTGGCGTGGCAACGGGGAGGGAGACGTCCGACAGAACCCTCCGCCAGCGATGCCTTGAGCGGGGCGTTATCCTCCATCTGCCACCGTAGCGCGTCGGAGCGGGACGTGAGGCCTACCAGGCGTCCCTCCGCATCGACCACCGGATAGCTACGATGCTTTGCCGTCGCGAAGAAGTTGATCGCCTCGGCCAGGGACAGGCCGCCCGGCAGCGTCTCCGGATCGGGTGACATCACCTGGCCGGCTAGAAGGAAGTCGAGCGGATCGACGCTATACTCTTGCAACACATGCCGTCCGCGCCGCGCGATCTTCTCGGTCAGGATGGAGCGGCGGATCAGCAGCACGCTGACCGCATAGGCGCCCACTGACGCGGCAATGGTCAGCGGCAGCATCGCAAAATCGCCGGTCAGTTCCGCCGCGAAGAGCGCCGCCGTCAGAGGCGCGCGCATCGCTCCGCTCATCGTCCCAGCCATGCCCGCCAGCGCCCATAATGCACTGCCGCCCGGCAGGAAATGGCCGATCACGAAACCTAATGCTCCTCCCAGCATCAGGAGCGGGGCGAGGACACCGCCTGATGTTCCGGACCCCAGGGCGATGAGCCACACCGCCGCTTTTACCACCAGCAGAATAAGCGCGACCCGCAGCGCCATTGATCCGTCGAGCAGCGCACGGATGCTCTCATAACCCGCGCCGAGCACATGGGCGTCGATCAGCCCGCCAATCCCCACCGCCACTGCGCCGATGGCCGGCCACCACATCCAGTGAAGCGGCAGGCGGCCGAACATGTCCTCCACCCGGTAGAGCAGGATGGACAGGAGCGACGCCTGACACCCCGCCAGAGCCCCCATAGCCAAAGCGATGGCGATGGTCGCGGGACCGAGCAGCGCGTGGTGCATGACGGGGAACAGCGGCCCGCTGTCGATAAGGAGCGGACGCCAGAGAAAGGCGGAAAGGGTTGCGACGACGACCGGAACGAAGCTGCGCGGCTTCCACTCGAACAGCAACACTTCGATGGCAAGGAGCAGGGCGGCGACCGGCGTGCCAAAGATTGCCGTCATCCCTGCCGCCGCACCGGCGACGAGCAGGGTCTTTCGCTCCGCCGCGCTCAGGTCGAACTGCTGGGCGAACAGCGATCCGATGGCGCCCCCGGTCATGATGATCGGCCCCTCTGCGCCAAAGGGGCCGCCACTGCCGATCGATATGGCGGAGGACAGAGGCTTCAGTAGTGCGACCTTGGGCGATAGGCGGCTCTCGCCATAGAGAATGGCCTCGATCGCCTCGGGGATGCCATGGCCCCGGATCTTGTCCGACCCATAGCGCGCCATCAGGCCGACGATCAGGCTGCCAATGATGGGGATCGCGACCAGCCAGAGGCCCAGCCCATTGTCGCTTATCTCCGACGGCCCGGCAGAGAAGCGGCCGAACCAGAACAGGTTGGTGGCGATGGCGATGGCCCGCAGCAGCAGCCATGCCCCCATCGCGCTACCCGTTCCCACGATCACGGCCGCCGCGGCCAGCATTAGCATACGCAGATCGGCACTATGGTCGGCGAGGCGGCGGTGCGTGGGAGGGGTAGCGAAATTTTTCATGGCGAGACCGATCGACAGAGAGAAGCGATGTCGGGTAAATATATCGTAATACGATATTTATCAATGGGGCTTGCCGCGTTAGGTATGCGCGATGGCAGCAGAGCTTTCCGACGCCGATTACGCCACGCTGGCGGAGTTCCGATTTTCCCTGCGGCAGTTTCTGGCCTTCAGTGAGAGTCGCGCGGCCGAATGTGGCCTGACCCCGCAACAGCATCAGGCGCTGCTTGCGATCCGGGCCGCTCCGGCGGATGGGGCGACGGTGGGTTACGTTGCGGATCGGCTGATCCTCAAGCCGCATAGCGCGACGGGACTGGTCGATCGGCTGGTGGTGCTGAACCTGGTCGAACGCAGGGCGTCGGCGCGGGACAAGCGCCGGGCGCTGCTGGCCCTGACTCAGGAAGCGCACGCCACGCTGGCGCGACTAAGCGCCGTGCATCGCGAAGAAATCCTGCGTCTCAAGCCCCTGCTCATGGGTCTCTTGAGCACGATGATGGATTGACAGACCTTGGGACAAGATTGCCCAAGATAAGGACTGCGCCTTATTGGCGGGCAGTCTGACAGACAGATCAGGCTCGCTTCCTCGGGGTTCGCAAGCCGGCTCTAAAGAGAGCCGCTGTCATCTGCGGCACGACCAAGTTTCTGGCACCCATTCCTGCCTCTGTTCTGACGCGAGCCCACTTCCGAAGACAAGCACAGAGTGAGCCCAACACTAAGGAAGATATCCGGCACCATGCAACTTGAAGATCTCTTGCGACCCGTGCCCTTTGAACTCCGCGACCGTCGCCTTCAGTCCGATGGTCGCAAGCTGCGCGCGGATACGCCGGACTTCGGGTTCGAGATGCAGGATCGCGTCGCTTTCGGCGATGGCGGAAAGCGCCTGGTCCCATCCGGCCGCCTCCATCGCGCGGTTGATCGAGCGCTTCTTCATCGCCAGCACGCCGGGCGGGACAAGCGCGATGCGTGACGCTAGCTCCTCAACGCAGGCGATCAGGTTCTCGGCCGGGACCGCGGCGTTGGCCCAGCCCCATTCCACCGCGGTCCGGCCGTCGATGCTGTTACCCGGCAGGAAGGCGAATTCCTTGGCCCGCCGCCCGCCGACCTGATGAACCCAAGTCGGCGCGATGAAGCCGCCGCCGATGGGAATGGTCGGCTCGGTGATCGCGGCATCCTGCGCCACGACGAGGATGTCGGCGAAGCTTGCCATCTGGGCGGCGACGCCGATGCAGTAGCCGTGCACGGCGACGATCACCGGCTTGGGATGGCGCCAGATGTCGCGCCACAGATCGACGTAGCCCGACAACCGCGTCACGTCTTCCATCGGGCTGCCCTCGGCGTTGTACTGGCCCAGGTCCATCCCCGCGCCAAAGCCCTTGCCGGCACCGCGAATCCCGATCACCGGCGCGCCGTCCGCCTTGAGATCGCGCAGCACCGTGCCGAACCGGGCGAGCATCCCGCGCGAGAACGCATTGGCCGCTTCGGGACGGTCGAGCACGATCCAGTCGATCGCGCTCCCGCGCTCCAGGCAGATTCCATCAATCGTACCGTCCGTCATCTTCGCTCCCGTCCTCGTTCTTGTCTTCGTGTCCGCCGCCCCGGTCGCCGTCAGCCCTGCAGCCGGAGCGGCAGGCACATGGCCATGACGATCTGTTCCATCGTGTCCTCCAGCGCGTGCTCGAAGGTCTCGGGAAATTCGTGCGTTTCCATGCGGCTGTGGCGCACCAGCAGGTTCAGGAACATCAGGCTGACGTTCACCAGCCGGCGCTGCGCGACGGCGGCGGGAAGGTAATCGACGCGCTGGCGCAGCAGGTCGAGCGCCCGGTTGAGCTGAGGCGGCGCCTCGCCGCCGAAGTGTCCGTATTCGTCCCAGTCGCCATGCAGCAGGTACTGCGACAGGAACGTGCCGTAGGAGCGATTGGTCCCGCCGTCGAGATGGAGCTGCGGCAGCAGGATGACCTCCAGGATCGAACGGGCATCCCGCGTGCGTCCGGTCGCCTCCAGCGCGGCGATCATCGCGCCGCGTCCGGGTTCCATCTGGTTCATCCGGAAGTCGAAGATCGCCTGGACCAGCCCCTCGCGAGACCCGAAGTGATACTGCACCGCGAAATGGTTTCCCTGCCCCGCCTTCGACGCGATTTCGCGCATCGAAACGCCCTGGATGCCGACTTCGGCGAACAGCCGTTCGCCCGTCAGGATGAGCCGCGTCTTGGGGTCGGCTTCGTCGATATCGGGCGAAATCTGCGGAGCTTCAGCCATTTTGTACGCTCTTCAAAATAAGTCATCTGTTTGCAAAGTGACATGCTTATGTGGCAGGAATGGCAAGGATGCCAAGCGTTTTAAGCAATCGTCGCGACTTTCCCGGGCGCTGCATCGTTGCTGTCCGTGCCGTCGTGATGGCAGCATGGCATTGAAGAATGTGGCCCAAACAACCGGTTTATGCTGCATATGCTAAGAGAATGCGGCCGATGTGCCGCATCGTGCTTGATCGGCGCCGGCGTCGTTCGCTCTTCCGAATTTCACTTTACAAGTGTTTTAAATTCCCTAGCCTATCACTCGTTAGGCTGCTTCGCCGGATTCGCGGGTGGCCACCAGGACAGAAACGAAGAAGGAGAGCGCTGATGGTCATGCAGACCGGCCTTATTTTCCACCCGTACATGCGACCGGGCCGCACGGCCCGTCAGACCTTCGACTGGGGCGTGCAAAACTCCATCGCCTGCGACAAGGCGGGTTTCGACACGATGATGATCTCCGAGCACGCCTCGCAGATCTGGGAGAACATCCCCAACCCCGAACTCATCATCGCCGCCGCCGCGCTGCAGACCGAAAACATCAGCTTCGCGCCGATGGCCCACATCCTGCCGCACCAGCACCCGACCAAGCTGGCGGTGATGGTTGGCTGGCTGTCGCAGATCCTGGAGGGTCGCTTCTTCATGGGCATCGGTGCGGGCGCCTATCCGCAGGCATCCTACATGCATGGCATCAAGGATGCCGAGCCCAAGATGCTCAACGACATGGTGCGTGAATCGCTCTCGATCATGGAGAAGATCTGGGCGCGCGAGCCGTTCTTCTTCGAGGGCAAGTACTGGAACGCCGGCTTCCCGCAGGAAGATGCGCCCGAGACCGAGGAAGACGAGCAGCACATGCTGGCCGATTTTGCGCCGTGGAACGGGGCATTCCCGGAAATCGCGGTGACCGGCTTCAGTTCCAATTCCCCGTCGATGAAGCTGGCCGGCGAGCGCAACTTCAAGCCGGTCTCGATCTACTCGGGCATCGATGCGCTGAAGCGTCACTGGGAGATCTATTCCGAAGCGAACATCGCCGCCGGCTTCACGCCCGACCGCGCGCGCCATGCGGTCTCGCACACCATCTTCTGCGCCGATACCGATGCAGAGGCCAAGCGCGAGGTGATGGAAGGCCCGATCGGCTATTGCTTCGAACGCTACCTGATCCCGATCTGGAAGCGTTTCGGCATGATGGACGGGTTCGCCAAGGACCACGGCATCGACCCGAACGACGCCGATCTGGAATTCCTGGTCGATAAGGTCTTCGTGGTCGGCTCGCCGGATACGGTCGTCGACAAGCTCAACGTGCTGTTCGAGCAGTGCGGCGGCTGGGGCACGCTGCAGGTGGAATCGCACGACTATTACGACAACCCGGAGCCCTGGTTCCATTCGCTGAACCTGCTGGCCAAGGAAGTGGCACCGCGCGTCAAGTTGCCCGAGGGCAGCAAGGCACCCGCGACCGCAGACGCCTGATTATCCGCCCGGACTCTCTCCGGCTACCTGAGGCGCCGTGGCAACGCGGCGCCTCTTTTCGTGTTTGGGGGGACGGGGCGAATAACGCTCCAGGGCGCGATGGTGCCCCGGAGGCGTCAGGGCGCGAAGCCGCCGAGGAAGAGGTCGGCCGCCTGGTTCGCGATCTGGGTGGGGCCGAGGCGTCCGGCGCGATACCAGCTCGGGCAGGAGTCGAGCATGGCGATCAGGAACTTGCGTGCCACGGTGGTCTGCGCATCGTTGCCGGAAGGGCTGGCGGCGACGAGCAGGTCGCGCCAGTAGCTGTCGAACGTCGCGTAGGCGGCGAGGACACGCTGCTTCATCTCGCTGGGAAGATCGCCGAACGACCGCGCCACGGCGGAGGAATAGTCGTCGCCGGAGAGTAGGAACTCGACATGGGCGACGATCGCGGCGCGCAGGCGATCGACCGGCGCGGTCTCGGGACCGAGCACTTCCACTTTCGCGACGATATGGCGCGTATTGCGGTATATGCCGGAGAGCATCACCTCTTCGACCACTTCGTCCTTGGACTTGAAATGGTGATAGATGCTGGGCGCCAGCATGCCCGCGCCCTGAGCGATCTCGCTCAACCGGGCGGCGCCGAAGCCCTTGGTCCGCAGAATGAAGGCTGCGGAATCGAGAATGCGTTTCCTGCCGGAGTCACCGTCGCTCATATCTGCCGAATAGCCGTTCGGGAGCCTAATGGAAGCCCCGATTGCGCGGAAGGGTCATCCGGCAAAGGGAATTGTCGGCAGGCCTGCGACGGGGGGCGAGAGAATTTCGAACAGTCCGCCGGCCAGCGGCTCCTGGGCAAAGCGCGCATCGGAATACCCCTGCGATCCGGTGACGAGGAACAGGCGGTCGTGGTTCGCACCGCCGAAGGCCGGGCGCAGGCCCCGCATCACCGGTAGCTGGCGTTCTTCCAGCAAGGTGGCGTCCGGCGCGAAGCGGCGCAGCTTCCAGCTTTCGTAGAAGGCCATCCAGATGCAGCCTTCGACATCGACCGCCATGCCGTCGGGATAGCCGTCCTCGGGCGTGAAGTTGAGGAAGTCGCGGCGGTTGGACAATTCGCCGTTGTCGTCGAGGTCATAGGCCCAGGTGACCAGCGGCATGGAATCGTTGACGTAGGCGGTGCGCCCGTCCGGGCTGAACGCCGGGCCGTTGGCAGTGACGATGCCGCGCTCTTGCGTCGAGACCGAGCCGCCCGCATCCAGGCGATAGAGTTCGCCGGTACTGCGCACGTCGAAGTCCTTGAGCGAGCTTTCCTTGTCGTCGGCGGTGGTGCTGTCGTCCCACTGAGCGGTGTCGCACGATCCGGTCCAGTAGCGGCCCTTGCGGTCGGTCACGCCGTCGTTGAGGCGCGCCTTGCCGGGGTCGGGGATCGGGTGGAGGATCGGCTTGTAAAGCTGCCGGGCGGGGTCGAGATGCACCAGCCCGTCGGCGCTGGAGGCGATGAAGCCGCCGCTTGCACGCGGGGCCAGCGCGCTGACCCACGCGGGCGTGGACCAGCTTTGCTTGCGGCCGGTTTCAAGCGCGTACCAGTGGACGGCGGGCGCCTCGATATCGACCCAGTAGATGCAACCGTCGCGGGCATCCCATACCGTGCTTTCGCCCAGGATCGCCTTGGCGTCCCACAGGCAGCGCCAGCCATCGCCTTCCATCATCGCGCATTCTCTCCGGTCTTCGCCGTGTTCCCGGCGTGTCAGGTCTGGTCGGGGATCAGCCGGCCGTTTGCAAGCCCGCCGCGCTCTCCACCGGATCGACCGAAACGTCGATGTCCTTGAGCGCGGGGAGTACCTTGCGGGCGATCAGCTCGTAGTTTTCGAGGCCGACGTCGAAGGGCATGTCACCGAACTGGGTATAGATGATGAACTTGCCCACGTCGAAGCGCTCCTTCATCACCTTGAGCTTCTCGACCACTTCCTCGGGCCGACCCCAGATCTGCAGGTCGGCGAGGAATTCGTTGAACTTCTCGATCCCGTGCTTCTCGACGCTGCGGGCGAGGGCGCCGTAGTATTCGTAGCCCTCGATGTTGGCGAATTCCTTGTTGCCGAACTGGTAGAACGACGAGGTCGAGCGGGCATATTCGACAAGGTACTTGTCGCGCATCTCCTTGGCTTTGGCGGCGTCCTCGTTCGCGGCGATGAAGCATACGACGACGGGCTTTGGCGCATCGCGGCCGTTCACCGCTTTGAACCGGTCGCGATAGGTGGCGAGATCCTCGTCCACTTTGTCCCACGGCTTCTGGGCGATGATCATCAGGCCGACGTCGAGGTTGGCCATCAGCTTCACGGACTCCGGCGAGACGGCCGAGGCGAAGACGCGGCCGCGATAGCTGGAATAGGGGCGCGGGCGCAGTTCGACGCGGGGCTGCTTCAGATAGTCGCCGTCATATTCCATCACGCCGGTTTCGAGGCCCTGCAGCAGCGCCTCCGCATATTCGCGGAACCGCTTGCGCGCCTCGCCCATGGGGACGCCGAAGCCGTCGAACTCTTCCTTGCCGAGGCCGCGCCCCATGCCGAGCACCGCGCGGCCTTCGGAGAACTGGTCGAGCAGCAGGAAGCTCTCGGCGATGCGCACCGGGTTCTGCCAGGGCAGCACGGTAACGGTGGTGCCCAGCTTGATGCGCTTGGTCTGGCCCGCGACCCATGAAAGGAACTGCGGCACGTTGGGGGTCATCATGTAGCCGGTGAAGTGGTGCTCCGGCGTCCAGACGGAATCGAAGCCCTGGTCTTCCGCGCGCGCCGCGAGCGAAAGTTCGTGCCGGAACACGTCAACGTCCGACACCTGATCGTGCAGGTTCTGAAACGTCAGCCCCAACCCAACTTCCATGACTCAATCTCCAATCCTTGATTCGTTGCGTTCAACCTAATATGCATTAGGCAGTCAATGCAAGGCTGTTTTTACGAGCGAGGCGGGCTGGCGAGGCACGTGGGCAAATCCCGAAAAGACCGGAAGTCTTCCCAAATATCCCTGTAAACAGGCCGTCATTCTATTCAAAGCGTAAGAATTACGGCGCTCCGGAAGCGATCGCACGGACTGGCTTGACCGCAGCACCTGTCGTGGAATAATTTAACGAGAATTAGGGAGAAGTTGTGATGACGAGCATGGGCAGCGTGACGAGCCGCAGGCGGGCGATGGCCGACCGGCATCCCGAATGGCTGTCGTGGACGCTGCACGCCTATCTCGACTGGACGCAGGCGGATTTTGCCGCACGTCCGCTGGTCGTCACGGACGGCGAAGTGCTCGATTACGGATCGGTCGCGGCGCTGTCGCGCAAGCTGGCCTCGGGGCTGGCGGCGCGCGGCATTGCGGCCGGGGACCGCGTGGGCCTCGTCATGGCGAACGACCCGATGACGGTGCCGCTGCTTTTCGCGATCTGGCGCGCAGGCGCGGTGGCGGTGCCGATCAACACGCTCTATCGGCCCGATGAACTGGCCTATGCCGTGCGTGAGGCCGGGTGCGCGCTGCTCGTGGTGATGCGCAGTTTCGGCTCGCGCGATTTTCCGGCGATGCTCGATGCTGTCCTGCCCGGCTGGCTGGGCGGCGCCTGCGCCGACGCGCCCGAACTCAAGGGCGGGCTGGTGTTCGATCGCGACGCTCCGGCCGATTTCGTGCAGGCGCTTGCCGGCGATGGCGATGCCGGAGAGATCGCCGTGCCCGTCTCGGCGGACGACCTTGCGGTGATCATGTTCACCTCCGGCACGACCGGATCGCCCAAAGGCGTCGCCATCACGCACGACAACCTCATGCGCGCGGCCTATGCGGGCGCTTATCACCAGGCGTTCGAGGAGGGGCGCCGGGCGGTGTTCTCCTTGCCGCTCTACCATGGGTTCGGCCTGGTGGTCGGGCTGCTTTCGGGCATGGTGGTGGGCGGGGCGATCATTCCCCTGCTGAAGTTCGATCCGCACGCGATCCTCACCGCGATCGGGCGGCACCGCGCGACGTACCTGATGGGCGTACCGACGATGACGATCGCGCTGCTGGAACAGGCGGAGAAGGAAAGCTACGACTTCTCCTCGCTCACCGCGATCCACAGCGCAGCCGCGCCGACGCCGAGCTGGGTCTGGAAACGGATCCAGGCTACCTTCGGGTGCGAGGACATCATCACCAGCTACGGCCAGACCGAGGTGACCGCCACGGTCGTCTGCACAAGCCCCGGCGATCCGATCGACGTGGTATCCGAAACGCAGGGGTGCATCGTCGAGGCGGGCATTGCGGGCATGCCCGATCAGGGCGGCCGCATCGCCGAATTCAAGACGATCGACCCGGAAACCGGCGCCGACCTGCCCTGGGGCAGCCCCGGCGAACTGTGCTGCCGCAGTCCGATGAACAGCAAGGGCTACTTCCGCCGTCCCGACGCCACCGCCGAACTGTTACTGCCCGGCGGGTGGATACGGATGGGCGACCTCGGCCAGTTCCGCGCGGACGGCAACCTGTTCCTGACCGGCCGTTCCAAGGAACTCTACAAGAGCCGGGGCGAACTGGTCTCGCCCAAGGAACTGGAGCAGTTGCTGACCCGCCATCCGGACGTTTCGCAAGCGTTCTTCATCGGCATGCCCGACGATCGCTATGGCGAGTGCGGCTGCGCATGGGTCGTGCGGGCGCAGGGGAGCGCGATCTCCGCGCGCGAAATCGAGGCGTTCCTCGCCGCGCAGGTGGCCGCGTACAAGCTGCCGCGCGACATCTGGTTCATCACCGACGAGGAACTGCCCAAGACCGGCACCGGCAAGGTCCAGAAGGCACAGCTCAAGGAAAAGGCGCTGAAGCTGGTCTGGGACATGTCCGTCAGCAGAGCGTGAAGACACATAACACAAGGATGAGAGGAATGCCCGAGGTTCAAGTTTCTCCGATCGAGGAGATCATCCGGGAGGCGGTCGAGGGCCGCCCCTACATACTCGTCGATGCGGACAACCGGGAGAACGAGGGTGATGTCATCATCCCCGCCCAGTTCGCCACGCCCGCGCAGATCAACTTCATGGCCACCCATGCGCGCGGCCTGATCTGCCTGGCGATGACCAGGGCCCGCGCGGATGAGCTGCAGCTCAAGCCCATGGCGCGCCGCAACGAGTCCGGTTACGGCACCGCCTTCACCGTCTCCATCGAGGCGCGGGAAGGGGTGACGACGGGAATTTCCGCGGGCGATCGCTCCCATACGATCTTCGTTGCCGTGAACCCCAACTCCAGCGCGGCCGATCTGGTATCACCGGGACATGTGTTTCCGCTGACGGCGCGCGACGGCGGGGTGCTGGTGCGCGCCGGCCATACCGAGGCGGCGGTCGATATCTCGCGCCTTGCGGGCCTCACCCCGGCCGGCGTGATCTGCGAGGTGATGAACGAGGACGGGACGATGGCCCGCCTGCCCGAACTTCTCGAATTCGCGGGGAAGCACGGGCTCAAGGTCGGGACGATCGCCGATCTGATTTCCTATCGCCGCCGCTCGGAGAAGCAGGTCGAGCGTGTCGTGAGCGCGCCGTTCGAAAGCCATTACTGCGAAGGGCCGCTGACCATTCACGTCTATCGCTGCCTGCTGGACGGCGGCGAGCATGTCGCCATCGTGAAGGGGCAGGTGCGGCCGAACGTCGATACGCTGGTGCGGGTGCATCAGGTCGACATCACTGCGGACATGTTCGGCTGGACCGCCGCGCACCGCGATTACGTGCCGCGCGCCTTGAGCGCGATATCGAGCCATTCCGGCCCGGCGGTGGCGGTGTTCGTCCGCGATCCCGATCCGACCTCGATCTCGCGCCGCGTCGCCGGTGGGCGCAAGACCTATCACGAGACGCATGCGACCCGCGACTACGGCATCGGTGCGCAGATCCTGCGGGATCTGGGGGTGGGGCAGATGACGTTGCTGACGTCGAGCCAGGCCAAGCTCGTGGCGCTCGAAGGGTTCGGTCTGACGGTGACCGCGCGCGCCGCGCTGCGCGGCGAAGAACCGGTGGCGGCGCTGCGGCTTGCCGAAGGATAGGACGCAGCAAAAGGGGGAAGCGGCAGGCGCCGGTTCCCCCTCTTTCTCGAACTTTCAGAGCGGTAGTATCTTGCCGTAACCACCCTTGTGGAAGATCAGCGGGCTGCCTTCATGGTGCACGTCGAGCCCGCGCACCCGGCCGAGCACGATGTAGTGGTCGCCCGCCTCGTGCACGGTGTCCAGTTCGCAGTCGATCCAGGCCAGGGCGCCGTGGATGATCGGTGATCCGAGCGCCGACAACGCGAAATCGAGCCCCGCGAACTTGTCCTCGCCCTTGGCCGAAAGGGCGCTGCACACGGCCTGCTGGCTATCGCCCAGAACGTTGACGCAGAAGCGGCCGGCGGCCTCAACCCTGGGCCATGTCGTCGAGGACTTGTCGGGAAAGAACGCGACCAGCATCGGGTCGAGCGAAACCGAAGTGAACGATCCGACGACGAGCCCCACCGGCCTGCCATCCTCGCCCATGGCGGTGATGGCGCAGACGCCGGTGGGGTAGTGGCCGAGGATACGGCGAAATTCCCTGGGCTCGGCGGTCATGCGCGGTCCCAGACCAGCGGCACGCCTTCGACGGTGCCGATGATGCCCGAATGGAACACCGGCTTCGCATCGGGGGCGAGCGTGAACTGCGGGATGCGCTTCAGCCACTCCTGCAAGGTCACGATCACTTCGAGGCGGGCGAGGTGCATGCCTGCGCAGCGGTGCGGCCCTTGCGCGAAGGTGGAATGGGCGATGCCGGTGCGGCCGGGCCTGAGTGTCCAGGCATCATCGTTGGCGCGCGCATCGAGCCCGTGCAGCGCGGTCGGCAGCAGGATCATGTCGCCCTTCTTCAGCTCGACGCCGCGATAGGTCATGTCATAGGCCACCATGCGCGCGTCGGAGACGACCCCGAAGCGGCGGAACATCTCCTCGGCGCTGCGCTGGAGTTTCAGCGGGTCTTCGCGCAGTTCCGCTACCGTCTCGGGGTTGCTCGCGAGATGCAGCATCATGAAGCTCAGGAAATTGACGACCGTGTCCAGCCCGCCCAGCAGCAGCAGCGAGATCAGCCCCAGCGCCTTGTCGTCGGGCATCGGCGCGCCGTTGATCTCGGAATTGAGCATCGTCGTGATGAGATCGGTGCCGGTGCCTCCGCGCCGCGCCGCGATGATCGGCTCGACGTAGCGGAAGAAGCCCTGGTTCGCCTTGTCGAGCGCGGCGGCCTGTTCGCCGGGCGTGCGACCGGGCGGGCGCGTCATGTCGTTGGCGAGTTCGCCCAGCATCGGCGCGTCGCTTTCGGGCAGGTCGCACAAGGCGAGGAACACGCGAACGGGGAAGATCCCGGCATATTGCTTGCCGAAATCGCAGCGACCATCGGCGACGAAGCCGTCGATCAGCTCGGCGGCGGTCTGGCGGACCTGCTCCTCGGTGCGGCGGATGGCGGTGTGGTTGAGGCCCTTGTCGAGCACCTTGCGGTACGGCGTGTGCTCGGGCGGGTCCATGCGGGTGGGGACCATGGCGTACTTCTCGCCCGCTTCCTTGGGCAGGAAGATGATCTCGCTGGAGAAGCGCGAGGGGTCGCGGTAGATTTCGTCGATCAGTTCGCCGCGTGTCGCGATCCAGTGCCCGCCGGTCAGCGGCGTGTAGATCAGGTCGGGCATGCCGTCCTGTTGCAGCCGGCCCCAGGCTTCGTGGAAGCCGTCCTCGATGCCGTCGGGCGCGAACATGTCGACGTCGTGGACGAGGTGGGCGGGTACGTGACCCGGAACGATGCTGCGGTGCTTTTCAAGCTGCGCTGTGCTCATGACATGTCCTCAGGCGATGGAAGGGTCGATGACGGCCTTGGTCGCGATGCCGGTGCGGGTGGCTTCGAGCGCCTTGCCCGCATCGGCGATGGAGAAGCGGTGGCTGATGAGGTCCGCCAGCGGCACCTTGTCCTGCAGCCGCACGGCGAGATGCATCGCGTGATAGTAGTTGCGCGGCGCCGGGAAGGCCGCGCCGCCGATCGTCAGGTTCTTCACCGTCAGGTCGCGCGGCGAAATCGGCTGGGTGCCGATCGCGCCCCACAGGCCCAGCACGATGTAGCGGCCGTGCGGGCCGGTCAGGTCAACACCCTCGGGGAAGGCGGGCAGCACGCCGGCGGCTTCGACCACCACGTCCGGGCCGCCCGGGCCGGTGAGATCGTAGACGGCGCGGCGGCGTTCCTCCACCGGCAGGTCGAGCGAGACGGTGGCGGTCGCGCCCAGCTTCATCGCGGCGGCGAGACGGGCGGGGGCCTTGTCGATGACCACGATGCAGCGCGCGCCCATCTGCGCGGCGACCAGCACGGCGGACAGCCCGACCGGCCCCGCTCCCTGCACCACCACCGCGTCGTTCAGCGCGATCGGGCCGCAGCGGTCGAACCCGCGCAGCACCGTGGGTAGTGCGCATCCCAATGCCGCGACCGCCAGCGGATCGGCATGGTCGGGCAGGCGGTAGAACGACATGCCGCTCGGCAGCCAGGCAAAGTCGGAATAGCTGCCCCAGTTGGGCTTGTTCGCATGCTCGAAGTATTGCGTGTTCTCGCAAGGGGTCTGCTGCAGCACGGAGCACGAATAGCAGCGCCCGCACAGCGGGATCGGCGACCAGACGACGAGGTCGCCCACCTTCACGTCGAAGCCTGCGTAGTCCTTGGCGACGCCCGCGCCCAGCTTCTCGATGCGGCCGACACCTTCGTGGCCGAGGATGATGGGGAAGGGCATCTCGCCCGCCTCGCCCGAGGCGATGTGGACGTCGCTGCCGCATACCCCGCCCACCACCGTGCGCACAAGGATGCCGCCCGCCTGGGGATCGGCGATGGGCAAGTCCCAGGTTTCCAGGCGGTTTTTCTCGACCAGTACGGTGGCCCTGCCGCGCATGACGTTTATCCTCTCTTTGCGTCTACCCCGCCCGCACAGGCGGACGGGGCGGATCGCATCCTATCAGAAGCGGTAGGTAACTTCGGCACCGAAGGTCTGCGGCGCGCCCCAGATCGCGGTGTTGAAGCCGCCGCTGGCGCCTTCGACGTAACCCGAGTTGTAGTAGAGCTTGTCGAACAGGTTCTTCACGTAACCGGCGACGGTCACGTTGCTGCCCATGACGTTGTTCCAGCTCAGGCGCATGTCCACGGTGACGTAGCCCGGCAACTGCGTGCGCGGCGTGATCGAGCCTTCGTTGTTCGAGAAGTACGTCATCTTCTGCCCGAACACGTCGGTGCGGAACTTCACCTCACCGGCGCTTTCCGGCACAGGCAGTCCCACTTCGGCATAGACCGAGCCCGCCCACTTCGGTGCATCGGTATAGGTGTCGAAGGGAATGGTCAGTCCGGCCACGCCGGTAGCAGAGGACAAGTCGACGATATTCCTGGTGAACTTGGCGTCGGTGTAGGCGCCGGAGAACCCGACTTCCAGCCATTCGCTCAGGCGGAAGTTGCCGTCGAATTCCACGCCCTGGATGCGCTTCTTGGGAACGTTGACGGTGAATGCGGCCGGGTTGCCGTTCACCAGCGCGTAGATCGAATGCTGGGCGTCGGTCACGATCTGGCGATAGGCGGCGATATTGACCCGCGATGCCACGCCGACGATGTAGCCGTTGAACTTGTAGCCAAGTTCGAAGTCGTAGGTGTTCTCGTTCTTGAAGAAGTTCGTGTTGTTGTAAGGCACGACCGCGCCGTTGAAGCCGCCGGCCCGGAAAGAACCGCGCTGCGCGAAGTAGACCATGTTCTGCGGGTTGATCTGGTACTGGATGTTGAACGTCCAGCTGGGGTCCTTGAGGTTGGCCTTCTGCTTGAGCGGGGTATCGCCATCGAGGTTGAACAGGCTGCCCGGGTTCTGGCGCAGGCGCATCTGCTCCCAGGTGTAGCGTCCGCCCGCAGTGACCGTCAGCTTGTCGGTCAGCTCGTAGCTGAGCTGGGCGAACAGGGCCTTGGATTCATCGTCGTTGGTATAATAATAGGCGATGTCGGCCAGCGGCGTCGCCAGCTCCGATCCGACGATGACCGGGATGTATTCCTTCTTGCGTGACCACGAGTAGTACGCGCCGACGATGTATTCGAGGCGTCCGCTCTTGCCCTGAAGCTGCAGTTCGTTGGAAATGCGCTTGGTCGAGAATTCCTCGCCGCCCGGAGGTCCGTTGCCGAGACCGCTGTTGTTGTAGAGGTTGAGCGAGCCGAAGGGCGATCCGGAAAGGATGCCGGGCGTGCGGGCGAAGGCATCGGCATAGCTGAAGATGTTCTTCAGCATAACGTCGTCGCCCAGTTCCATCTCCGTGGTGTTAGTAACGAAGGCGGTGTGCGCCTTGTGCGGCAGGTCGTAGCTCAGCCAGACCTTGTAGGGGTTGGCTTGCTGCCAAGCGAGGTAGCCGGCGACCGCGCCGGGCCAGGTGCCGTCGCCCATCGGCCCGTCGCCCAGCGTCGGCGCGAAGGGGCTGTTCATGCCGTAGACGCAGTCCAGCGTCGCGGTGAGCTGGTAGCCGTTGTTGGTCTCGCCGCAGGCATGGTAGGAATAGAGGCCGCCGGCACCCTCTGTTCCACCGAAGTCGCTGTACTGCGCAACGGCGGTCATCTTGAACCCGGAAGACGGCTCGATCACCAGGGTAACGCGGCCGGACTTGGCATCGGTGTCGCCCAGCGTGCTGCCGGTGTTGACGTTGCGGATATAGCCGTCCTGCTTGTTGTAGTCTCCCGCAAGGCGCAGCTTGATGACGTCCGAGATCGGCAGGTCGATGGCGCCCTGGGCCTGGATGTAGTTGCGCTCGCCGCCCTTGATCGTGAGGTAGCCGCCGTACACGTCGCCGGGCTTGGTCGTCTCGTAGAGGATCGCGCCGCCGGTCGCGTTGCGGCCGAACAGGGTGCCCTGCGGGCCTTTCAGCACCTGCACGGAACTGAAGTCGAAGAAGGCGGTCGAGGTGTTGCCCTCGGTCATCGGGGCGTCGTTGATGTAGGTCAGCACTGCCGGGCTGGAGCCGGAGAACGGATCGAGCGTCTGTCCGCGCAAGGTGAAGCTGAGCTGGTTGGAGTTCTGCCCGCTCTTGACGACAAGGCCTGGGACAAGCGCCGCAAGGCCCTGTTCGCTGGTGACGTTGCGGTCCTGAAGCACGTCGGCGTTGAATGCAGAGACCGATACCGGAACCTTGGAAAGCGACTGTTCGCGGCGCTGCGCGGTGACCACGATTTCCTCGATCTCGGGCTTGGCATCCTTGGCCTGGGCGGCCTCCGCGCCGCTCTGGGCATGAGCCGGCATCGCCAGCATCGCAGTGGCGATGGCCATCGTAGAGGTCGCGCCGAAACGGAACGTCATTGCAGTTTCTCCCTTTCCCGGACCCTCGTAGGCCCCGTGGTCTTCGCTCTAAACTAATAACCATTAGTCTTCGGTCAAGCGGAAATTTGGAAAGGCTTTTGCGCGGACGAATTTGTCAGTATTTTGCGAAGCGAACGTGAAAATCACCGGTAAATCGCTGATTTTTGGCGGACAGGATTTCCGCCATCCGCGAGCGACCATGATTGCCATGGGCTTGACAACCTGTTGTCTGCCAAATCAATAATAGGCTGATATTCGACAACTCGCATGGGAGAATGCAAATGGCGCGACTCGCTGGCAAAGTGGCCATCATCACGGGCGCAGGACGGGGCATGGGCGCCTCACATGCCCGGCTTTTCGCCGAGCAGGGGGCCAAGGTGGTGCTCACCGACCTGAACGCAGCGGCGGGACAGGCACTGGCGGACGAGATCGGCGCCGCTGCCGTCTTCGTGAAGCACGACGTGACCAGGCTGGCCGAATGGCCGGCGGTGGTGGACGCGGCCGTCACGAACTTCGGCGGCGTCGATATCCTGGTCAACAACGCCGGTATCCTCGGCCCGCTCGCCGATACCAGGGACTTGACCGAGGAAGACTATCACCTCGTCTGCGCGGTGAACCAGCATTCGGTGTTCCTGGGCATGAAGTCGGTGCTGCCGGCGATGCTCAAGCGGGGCGGCGGCTCGATCGTGAACATTTCCTCGATCGCGGGAATGGCGGCCAACTACGGTTTCCCCAGCCTTGCCTACGTAGCCAGCAAGTTCGCGGTACGGGGCATGACCAAGGCGACCGCGATGGAGTTCGGCAAGCACAACATCCGCGTGAACTCGGTCCATCCCGGCTTCATCCAGACCCCGATGATGGTCGAGGCGACGGACGAAGTGGGCGGCGAGGCGCTGGCGCAGATTCCGCTGGGCCGTATCGCCGACCCGCGGGAGGTTTCGAACCTGGTGCTGTTCCTGGCCTCGGACGAATCTTCCTACATCACCGGCGCCGAACATCTCGTCGATGCCGGCATGCTCGCGCACTGAACGTCATGACCGGGAGCGGGAAAGGGGGCGGCGATGGCGCAAGTCGAACTGTTCGTTGAAGGGCGCACGGCGCGCGTCCATCTCAATCGCCCCGATGCCCGCAATGCGCTGACGTTCGGGATGGATGTCCTGCTCTCGCAGTTCTGGCGGCAGGTGGACGAGGATCCGGAGATCTGGACGGTCGTGCTGACGGCGCAAGGCGACGAGGCCTTCTGCATCGGCGCGGACATGTCCGAAGCCAGGCCGGCGGCGCCGCGCCTGGCCGTCGGCGGCGGCCTGACCGGCATCGGCGGGCCGCTCGTCCCCCTGAGCAAGCCACTGGTCGCCGCCGTGCAGGGCTTCTGCGTCGGCGCGGGGTTCGAACTGGCGATGTGCGCCGACGTCATCGTCGCTGCGCAGAATGCCCAGTTTGGCCTGCCGGAAACCCGCCGGGGCATCATCGGCGAATGCGGCGTGGTGCACCGGGCGGTGCGCCGTTTGCCGCATCATGTGGCGATGGCGATGATCCTCACCGGGGAGCGGATCGACGCCAGGGCGGCCGAACGTTTTGGCCTCGTCAATCAACTGGTTCCGCTCGCCGGGTTGTCCGAGGCGGCGATGGATTGGGCCGCGAGGATCAACAAGGCCTCTCCGCTGGCGAACCGGGCCGCCAAGGCCGCCGTCGCGCGAGGGTTGGCGCTCCCGCTCGAGGCGGCGCTGAGCAGCCGCTTCGAGGAGATAGAGCGTTACGCAGGCAGCAACGATGCGCGCGAGCGCGACGCCGCTATCGTGCAAGGGCGAAGACCTGTTTGGACTGGCCGTTGATCGGTTAGGACTAGAGAGAAATTCCGGATTGGCGGTTCACCGAAGGTACCTGATCAGAAAGCACGTTAGCAACAGGGGAAAATGTTCGAGCAAGTGGCAATTGAACGAATGTACAGCGTCGGGAACATCACTTCTACTTGCGCGAACGAATAGTCTAAAGTGCTTCACCGCTCAGCAGTGGCCAAGCAAACTATCGACTGGCTATCGTATGGGCCGCCGTTCATGGTTGTGCGCTATAAAGGCTTCATTTGGACTGCAGCCGACGCGGCGTGAATGTCAGTTATTCCCACGACCCAACCTCGAACCGGACTTTCGCCTATCGGCCCGTCTTGAGTGTCCAAGAAGTGAAAGCGGACCGGCCGCAGGTTGGAACGATAATTTCGACGCTGAACGGCCGGGATGGGTCGGTTCGGGCAAGGGCGAGCGACGGATCGAGCGCCATTTTGAGCAGTCGGCTTTGTATTAATAATTCGAGAGGTTGCACCGTTTGGCGGCCTTTATCCTCTATAGGCTTCGAGAAATTCATGAGCGCGCAGGACTTTGGCTGCTGCCGGGTTATGGGGGCAATATGCGAATGCCCCCATCGTCGTCAGATTGTTGAGCGAACCGGCCGGACGATGAGCGTATTAACGTCCACATCCGCCGGCTGCTCCACCGCATAGGCGATGGCGCGCGCGATAGCGTCCGGGGTGAGAGCGATGGAGCGGAAATCGACCATGGCCTGCGCCGCGACCGGATCGGTGATCGTGTGGGCCAGTTCCGATTCCACGACGCCCGGCGCGATGATGGTGACGCGAATGTCGTCATGCTCCATGCGCAGCGCCTCCGAGATGGCGCGCACTGCATATTTTGTCGCGCTGTAGACGCCGCAGGTCGGCCACACGGCATAGCCACCGATCGAAGAAACGTTGACGAACTGGCCGCTGCCCTGGCCCTTGAAGCGAGGGAGGGCGGCGGCAATGCCGTGCAGGACACCGCGGATGTTGACGTCGATCATCCGGTCCCATTCATCAACCTTCAGGCTGTCGAAGCGCGACAGCGGCATCAGCCCCGCATTGTTGACCAGCACATCAACGCGGCCGTATTCGGCCTCGGTCGCGGCGATGAACGCCTCGAAATCGCTGCGGTCCGTGACGTCGAGCGACCGGAAGGCGATTGTGCCTCCCGCTGCGTTCAGTTCCTCCGCCAGCGCTGCGAGCCGGTCGGTGCGGCGTGCGCCCAGCATCAGCTTCGCGCCGCGCGCCGCGAGCAGCCGCGCCGTGCCTTCGCCGATGCCGC